>MGYU01000100.1:0-37192 GCA_001801885.1 Gammaproteobacteria bacterium RIFCSPLOWO2_12_47_11 | reverse complement strand
GACATCATTGATAATCTGGGCAAAAGTTCGGTCGAGAAACGGGTCAAGGGTGAAGTGCTCAAGCTCTGCAAACGTTTCCCGGTATACGGTAAATAACTTCCAGCCTGAAAGCTTGTAGTTATTTTTATTAACAAGGGATAGCCCTGCTATCCCTTGTTTCATTAACGTCAGGAAATATATAGAGGCAGGTTTATGCGTTGTCCTTTTTGTTCTGATCTGGATACACGTGTGATTGACTCACGTCTGGTTGGCGAGGGTGACCAGATACGGCGTCGTCGTGAATGCACCAGGTGCAAGGATCGCTTTACCACGTATGAACTTGCCGAACTGAATTATCCCCGCATTATCAAATCCGATGGCAGGCGGGAACCGTTCAAGGAAGAAAAACTGCGTGGTGGCATTTTGCGGGCACTGGAAAAGCGCCCGGTGGAGATGGAACGTATCGATATTGCCGTTGAACAGATCAAGCACAAACTCCGCGCGCTGGGTGACCGTGAGGTCAAATCGCGCAAGCTGGGTGACTGGGTCATGGAACAGCTACGCAGTCTGGACCAGGTGGCTTATGTCCGTTTTGCATCCGTATACCGGAGTTTTGAAGATGTCCGCGCATTTCTTGATGAGATCGAACGACTGGAAAATGAATTGCCACCGGAACTCAAGGAGAGTCAACTGGATTTGTTGCCCAGTGATGGCAACAACGGTGATAAGTGAACTGGAGTGAAACAGATTATCAATACATGTCGCGCGCCCTGCAACTCGCAAGGCGCTGTCTTTATACTGCCCATCCCAATCCGCGTGTCGGCTGCGTTATCGTCAAGGACAACCGGACCATAGCCGAAGGCTGGCATCAACAGACTGGTGGCCCGCATGCCGAGGTGCATGCATTGAATACTGCCGGAGATAAAGCACGTGGAGCGGATTGTTATGTGACACTGGAGCCCTGCGTGCATACCGGCAAAACACCACCATGCACGGATGCCATTATCACTGCCGGAATCAAGCGGGCCGTGGTTGCAGCAATTGATCCAAACCCCAAGGTATCTGGCAAAGGTATAAGTGCATTAAACCAGGCCGGGATCAACACTGAAACCGGTTTGATGCAAACGCAGGCGCAGGCACTTAACCCCGGATTTGAAATGCGTATGCGTAAGGGACGGCCTTATGTCCGGTGCAAGCTGGGCATGAGTGTGGATGGTCGCACCGCCATAGCCGATGGCAAGAGCCAGTGGATCACCGGAGAAGCGGCGAGAGCAGATGTACAACGCTTGCGGGCACGATCGTCAGCTATCCTGACTGGCATCAATACAGTATTGGCTGATGATCCAGGTCTGACCGTACGGGATATTGATACTCTGGGCAGACAACCCCTGCGCGTCATTCTGGACCGGCGTTTGAAGATCCCGGAAGAGGCAAAATTATTCAGCCAGCCCGGGGAGACATTGGTATTTACTGTTTATGGTTGCCCGGACAAGGAACAGGCACTGACAAATGCCGGCCGCCCGGTGGTCCGGATTGATGGTTCGGGTGAAAAGGATTTTCTGCTGGGTGTCCTGCACTATCTCGCAAAAGAAAAAGAAGTGAATGAAATTCTTGTCGAGAGCGGGCCGACATTGGCAGGAGGTTTATTACAGGCCGGTCTGGTGGATGAACTGATTATCTATATGGCGCCGGTATTGCTGGGCCATGAGGCGAAAGCATTATTAAATCTATCCGGCATCAAATCCATGGATGCCAGGATGAAACTGGAAATTACCGATACCAGAATGGTGGGGCAGGATATCAGGATCACATTAAAACCCGTAATTGGTAATTCGTAATTGGTAATTGGAAAGTAAAATATGAAGATTCATCAGTCACGAATAACGAATCACGAATCACGAGAGTATGTTCAGCGGAATAATTGAAGCTATAGGCAGGATTGCGGCGATAGAAGATCACGCAGGTGACAAACGCTTTTCTATAAATGCAGGTACGATGGGCCTCAATGATATAAAGGCAGGAGACAGCATTTGCGTGAATGGTGTCTGTTTGACCGTCACAGATTGCTCAGGTAATCAATTCACTGTTGATGTTTCTGTAGAGACACTTGACTGTACCACCTTTAATGAGTTCAAGGACGGATCGAAAGTGAATCTTGAAAAGGCCTTGCATTTATCAGACAGATTGCATGGTCATCTGGTCACCGGTCACGTGGATGGGGTTGGAACTATCAAGGACCGTAAACCGGATGCACGGTCCGAGAGGATAGACATAGATTGTCCACCGAACCTGCTTCGGTACGTCAGCAAAAAGGGATCTGTCTGTATTGATGGGGTCAGCCTCACGGTGAATGAAAAATCCGCAACCGGTTTTTCGGTAAATATCATTCCACATACCCTGGAGCAGACTATTATCAGCAATTATACAAAAGGAACCCGTGTCAATATTGAGGTCGATATTATCGCCAGATACCTTGAAACATTGATACCATAAGATTGCCACGTTCGCCTTTGGCTCCCTCGCAATGACCATTTTTGACGTCATTGCGAGGACCGCAATACTTGCGGGACGAAGCAATCTCATAAAGAAGTAAAACAGGCTTAACCAGTATAGAGCAGTAAATCTTTTTCCAAGTTATAATCAAAAGCGAAATTTGTTACACAGCTATATATGGCACTGAATACTACAGAAGAATTAATCGAAGACATTCGTGAAGGCAAGATGGTGATCCTCATGGATGACGAAGACCGGGAAAACGAGGGTGATCTCGTTATTGCTGCCGATTGCGTGCGTCCTGAAGACATTAATTTTATGGCACGTTATGCTCGTGGCCTGATTTGCCTGACCCTGAACAGGGAACATTGTCAAAGGCTTAACCTGCCATTGATGGCAAGTAACAGTTATTCCAGCGACAACACCAATTTCACTGTGTCAATTGAGGCGGCGAAGGGTGTGACTACCGGTATCTCCGCAGCGGACCGTGCACATACCATCAAAACAGCTGTTGCTGAAAATGCCAAACCTTCTGATCTGGTGCAGCCGGGACATGTATTTCCATTGATGGCCCATCCCGGTGGTGTGTTATCGCGCGCCGGTCATACCGAGGCAGGATGTGATCTGGCCAGACTGGCAGGATTAACACCAGCGGGTGTTATTGTTGAAATCCTTAAAGATGACGGCACCATGGCCCGGCGTGCTGATCTGGAATTATTTGCAAAGGAACATAACCTCAAGATTGGAACGATTGCGGACCTGATTCATTACCGGATTGAAAATGAAAAAACTGTTGAACGTGTGATTGAATGTAATCTGCCTACAGTATTTGGTGATTTCCACGTGGTTGCCTACAAGGATGGTGTAGAAAATTATCTGCACTTTGCGATGGTCAAGGGTAAGATAGATTCAGAAAAGCCGGTCCTGGTCAGGGTGCATATACAAAATCCTGTATGCGATCTCACCGGCAGTCTGCGTGAAGAATGTGGTTGGCCGATACGTGATGTATTAAAACGGGTTTCACAGGAACAGGCGGGAGTAGTGGTCATACTGTGTAACCAGTTTACGTCGCTGGAATTGATCAATCAACTTGCAGCGTATGGTGATCAAAATAATGGTGCCATAGTAACAAGGAAACAGAACAGCAAGGATCTGCGTACGATTGGTCTGGGTGCGCAGATCCTTTCCGATCTGGGTGTACGCAAAATGCGGGTATTGAGTGCACCCAAAAAAATACATGCTATTTCAGGTTTCGGGCTTGAAGTAGTCGAATATGTCAGTTAAGCGGAAACAACAACATCACATTAATATGGCAGGTTATCAACTTATTTCAGGAGAGGGCAAGCCCGAACAGGTCATGATCGGCATCGTCACGAGCCGCTTTAACAGTCATATTGTGGACCGTCTGCTGACTGCATGTATTGCAACGCTTGTGAAGGCCGGGATCAGAGAAAAAGATATCATTGTTGTGCACGTGCCCGGTGCATTCGAAATTCCTGTTGCCGTACAACGCCTGGTATTGAAAGGAGAATGTGAGGCGGTCATCGCACTAGGCGCCATCATCCGTGGTGAAACACCGCATTTTGAATTTATAGCGCAGGAATGTTCGCATGGTCTCGCGCAGATTGCCCTTAATCAGGATATACCGGTGATCTTTGGTGTTTTGACCGTTGATAATACGGTACAGGCCATGGATCGTTCCGGTGATGAAGAAAGTAACAAGGGCGCGGAGGCCGCCAAGGCCGCTATGCAGATGATTAACGTCATACGGAACATAAAATAATGTCCACCAGCCCGTCATTTTCAAAACATGCCAGAATCAAGGCGAGGCGCTCCACCGTACAGGCGTTATATCAATGTGAGATGACACAGGCTGTTACAGCCGATGTGATCAAGGAATTTATTGATGAACGGGATGAAATGAAAAAAGCCGACAAGGAATATTTTTGTGATTTACTGGGGGGCATTACCGGCAGAATTGATGAACTGAATAATAAAATGGCGCCATTTCTGGACCGGCCGGTTAATGAACTCGATCCGGTCGAACGCGCGGTTTTGCACATAGGTGTTTATGAATTGCTTCATCACCCGGAACTGCCCTGGCGCGTGATAGTGAATGAATCAGTGGAACTGGCCAAGATGTTTGGTGCCGAGCAGTCGCATAAATTCATCAATGGAGTGCTGGACAAGATCGCCCGCAAGGTGAGGATTACCGAAATCAGCAATGTCTCCTGAGAACCCATCTCAAAACTATTGCGCTTGGTGATACTGCGTTGAAAACGAATTCGAAAGTGCGGGGCCGGGAAGCGGCAGACTTATCGTGTACACTCGGCTCTGGCTCCTGCTTCGCTCTACCGCCTACATCCATGCAGGCGTCCGCTTATTATTCAATGAGCCTTGACTCACCTGCGCTCGTAACATTTTGAAACAGGTTCTGTTCTAGAATGACACTCTCCGAATTTGATCTCATCGGTAAATATTTCAGGAATGCATTTAAAAATGGCCCGGATGTCAGGTGCGGGATAGGAGATGATGCTGCAGTAGTTTCCGTGCCTCAGGGCATGCACCTGGCGTTATCGATGGACACACTGGTGGCCGGTGTACATTTCCCGTCAACAACCTCACCACAAGACATTGGTTATAAATCACTGGCAGTAAACCTGAGTGATATGGCGGCGATGGGGGCGGAACCGCGCTGGGCCACATTATCCTTGACCATGCCGGAAAACGATCCGGACTGGCTTGCCGGATTCATGGAAGGATTCAGCATATTGGCCAGACAATATTCACTCTCCCTTATTGGCGGCGATCTTTCACGTGGCCCGTTATCCATCACAATACAAATCCATGGATATTTACCGGAAGGCACCGGCATGTACCGGCATGGCGCAAAGACTGATGATTTAATTTATGTCAGTGGCACACTGGGTGATGCCGGTCTGGCACTTGGTCTACTGGAAGGACGCTGCAAGACAGAAGAAAAATACCGGGGATATTTATTAAATCGTTTGAACCGGCCGGCACCAGCAATCGAACTGGGTATGGCACTACGCAATAAGGCGACCAGTACCATTGATATCTCTGACGGGTTGCTGGCAGATCTGAATCATATCTTGGTGGCCAGCAATAAAGGCGCGGTGATCAACATAGACGACTTGCCGATGTCTGATGCGGTGAAACAGCAACCGGAAGCTGCGGATATGGCTTTAACTTCAGGTGATGACTATGAACTCTGTTTTACCGTGCCACCCGGAAAACAGACACTGGTAGAAAATGAGCTGAAGAAATATTATCAACTGAGTTGTATCGGGGAAATTACTGGTACGCCTGGAATGATCTGGCGGCGTGCAGATGGAAGTCTGTATCATCCAAAAGGAAAAGCGTACCAACATTTTTGATCATTAATAAAATCGTCATTCTGTACATGGAATGTACAGGACCCAGTGCCATGGATGGCAAATAAATTAGCCAGTCACATCCGTATTGTAATCCGGTATGTCCGCCGTGATCTCCTTGTTCCTGCGCACGGCCTCTTCCCTCATTTCCTTGCGCATCACCGCTGCTTCATAAAGTTTACGTTCGAATTCGGTCTCCGTTTCCAGAGGTGGCACGGCTGCAGGTTTGCCGTTATCATCGATTGCCACCATGGTGAAGTAACCGGAATTGGTGTGGCGCTTGACCTTGGTATGCAAATCTTCGGCGATTACTTTCACACCCACTTCCAGCGAAGTTTTTCCCACATAATTTACATGTGCACGAAAGGAGACCAGTTCTCCGACATTGACCGGTGCCTTGAATGTGACCTGATCCAGCGAAAGCGTCACCACGTAATTCTTGCAATAACGGGCGGCGCAGGCAAAGGCCACCTGATCCAGCAAACGCAATATATGGCCGCCATGCACCTTGCCGGAAAAGTTGGCCATGTCCGGTGTCATCAGGATGGTCATATATAATGATTTTTCATGCTCACTCATTGTTGGATCCACGAAATAATTAAAGGGAATGGTGTAATTATCATTTTTAGCATCAGAGATTGATATAGCCTTCCTGCAGCAACCGCTTCATCTCGTCCGGTGCATAGGGTACCGATTCGATAAATGAGGGAATGTCTTCGCGTTTGATGCCTCTGGCACTCATCGCCGTCTCGCAAACTTTCATATCGATAATATCAAAGGCATCCAGTTTTGCCGCGAGATCTACCAGTTCAAGATTGTGCTCGTAGTTCTGTTGTGTAAACCAGTCAATATCGGGTCCGTGCAGGATCATGACGATCTCAAGATCGCCGTAATTACTGGAATCCAGTTGGGTAATTTCCCGGGCACGTTGCAACAAGGCCTCCAGTTCTTCAATGCTGTGCTTCGATATATCAAACAAATAATTTTTGTTACCAATAGTGAATTGTGTTTGCGGTGTCACCGGCACCGGTGCAGCCTGACTGACAGCGGCAACCGGGACTTCTTTTTCCCGGGTGACTGAAGCATTATCACCGGTCTGGTCACATCCACCAGCTAACAGACAGGTCAGGGCAGAAAAAACCAGAGGGAGCAGGAATGACGGGATTTTCATGTGACCATGATAATCATAATTCCCCGACTTTTGCCAGTGACAGTAAAAGCAGGTGGAAGCGCCGCCGGGGCGGGTTAAAATGCCCGTTAACTCAACTTTGCAGCAAGGTGAGAAATGTGTGAATTACTGGGCATGAGCGCGAATGTGCCGACGGACATCTGTTTCAGCTTCACCGGCCTGGTGCAACGCGGTGGCCGGACCGGCCCACACAGTGATGGCTGGGGGATCAGTTTATATGAAGGACGCGGCAGCCGTTCCTTTCATGATCCGCGACCCAGTGTTGCTTCGGAAATCGCGGAATTGATCCAGCGCTATGCCATCAAGAGCAAGATTATTATCAGCCATATTCGCAAGGCCAATCGCGGCAAGATCTGTCTGGAAAACACACATCCGTTTACGCGCGAATTATGGAGTTGCAGTTGGGTGTTTGCGCATAACGGGCAATTGAATGGAATCAAGATAAAACGCCTGAAGTTTTATCAACCCATCGGCACAACCGACAGCGAACATGCTTTCTGCTGGATGCTGGATCAAATAAGAAAGAAATATCCAAAACGTCCCGCCAATTCACAACAGTTATGGCGATATATACACAAGCTCGCAGAAGAAGTCAGCAAGCTGGGTGTGTTCAGTTTTCTGATGAGTGATTCGTATTATCTGTATGTTTACTGCACCAACAACATGTGCTGGATCACACGACGTCATCCCTTCGGCAAGGCCCGGTTGATTGATACCGGTGAGATTGTGGATTTTCGCAAGCTGACCACCCCAAAAGATATTGTGACTATCGTAACGTCACGCGCACTCACCGACAACGAAGAATGGCACCACATGAAGAAAGGTGAATTTGTGGTATTCAAGGATGGCAAACAGCAGAAAATTAAGCTAAATTAATTTTCCAAAGGATAAACAGGAGGTTTTCAGCATGGATTGTTATTTAGCTCAGCTACAAGGAATAAAACTTTGGAAGTCAGGGAAGCCATTAAACTGATTGAAAATGATGGCTGGTATCATGTCAGAACACGGGGCAGTGACCGGCAATACAAGCACCCTCAGAAAAAGGGCTTGTAACCATTCCAGGGAAGATGAAAGATGACCTCGCACCGGCTACAATAAACAGTATCCTGAAACAGGCAGGGCTCAAATCATGAAGTATCTGATCATTATAGAAAAATCCGAGACCGGTTATTCCGCCTATTCCCCCGATTTGCCCGGCTGTGTCTCAACAGGTAGCACACCGGAAGAAACTGAACAGAATATGCGAGAGGCCATCGCATTTCATATTGAAGGACTCAAGGAAGAAGGATATGAAATCCCCAAGCCTGTCAGCCGATCCTCATATATCGAGATGGCGGCATAATCAATTCAGTTTAAAGAATCACAGGGAGATTTATACAACCCTGTCAAAAATATCATACACATCGTCACCTCACGCGCACTCACCGACAACGAAGAATGGCATCACATGAAGAAAGGCGAATTTGTGGTGTTCAAGGATGGCGAACAGCAGAAGTTTAAGCTAAAGTAATTTTAACAAGGGAAAACAGGAGGTATTCAGCATGGATTTCAGAATCTCTCAGCCATCCAGATATTTGAAATCACAACTCATTGTCTTTTTATCTATCATATTTTCTACATCATCTGTTAATGCTGTTGAAGAATCAGACATCATGAATGATGCGAACAAGATGTTCTCTGAAATACAATCGCATGTGCCAAATATTAAATCCTTCGACTTCGAAAAACATAAAAATGAAATCCCGGGTATATACTCGACTTATGGGCCAACTATGTTAGAGCGGCTGGGAAGAGGTACCTCAGGCTCTTTATTTTATATTTTTCCTGATGGCACATATCTTTACACAAAATGGGCAGACATAATGCCTGAAACAATATATGAGAAAGGTCATTGGGAGATTAATGATTCATTTATAACATTTATAGGTGATAACTCCCTTTCTAAAGAGAGATCTACTTCCGAAAAGTATCTACCTATCAGGATGGAGAATAACAACATTTTAATTATGGGTAATAAGTGGGACTATCATTATTTCAGCACGCATTATTTTGATGGAGATGATCCTGCATTTATCATGCTGGTAGCAACACATGAGAAAATAAAAAATATCAGTAATGTTGAAATAGAACCTTTAAAGGCAGAGCTTATGGAAAGAGCGTGGAAACCATGGTTTTTTGCCGAAGGATTCCCGCCACATCAATTAAAAGTAGATGCTTATAACAAATCCGACTTGGTTGCAGTTGTTCAAACTATATCCGGCCATATGATTCCATTAGAAGAAGGAGGCGGTTCGAGGGTGAAAGCAAGAATTGTTTCGCTAATTAAAGGCAAATCGGAAGGGGAGGTAATAGATATTTTTTATGGTGCAGTAAATATTGGGCAAAAGTATATTGCAAATTTAATATGGGATGCCGAACTTAATGGTTATAAATATTATGACCTAAATATGGATATACCTGTAGTAGAGCTTGAAAATTATGATCAGGATGCTATAGAAAGAACAATGGGCGCATGGGGATTAACAGGAAAGGCTATATCGTTTGAAAATAACTATTATCTGCCAGATTGCAATACTAAATGCGATGATATATGCCAGCGAAAATTTGAATACGTTCAGTATATGTTTTCACAAAGGCAATAATATATTCTAGATTGTCTACGCAATCTTCCGCTTAACAATAATCTCCCGCCATTCTTCCGGGCCGGTTTGATGGACTGAGTTGCCGTTGACATCCACGGCCACGGTCACCGGCATGTCTTTCACTTCAAATTCATGGATGGCTTCCATGCCGAGATCTTCGAATGCAACTACCTTTGAGCCGGTAATGGCTTTCGAGACCAGATAAGCCGCGCCACCCACGGCCATCAGATAAACCGCTTTGTGTTTCCGGATGGCATCAATGGCGACCGGGCCGCGTTCGGCCTTGCCGATCATGCCGAGCAATCCGGTTTTTTCCAGCATCATGTCCGTAAATTTATCCATACGGGTTGCTGTGGTCGGGCCTGCCGGACCGACGTAATAGATAAAGCAGTTGTTGAAATCGACACCATTCGGTACTGTAACGGTATGACCAGTAAGGATTACCGGATTGAAAAAGACAGCATGGGTGAGGTAATAGTTCGGGGTCAGAGTAAAAACTAACGCACAAAACCCGAGCTATTCTTGTGAGTTTTTACTCTGACCCCGAACTTCTGCTTTCTGCACCAACAACATGTGCTGGATCACACGCAAACATCCTTTCGGCAAGGCACGGTTGATCGACACCGGAGAAATCGTGGATTTCCGCAAACTCACCACACCGAAAGATATCGTCACTATCGTTACCTCACGCGCACTCACAGATAATGAAGACTGGAACATCATGCAAAAAAATGAGTTCAAGATCTTCCGCAACGGTCTGCCGCAGAAATTCTAGGATCAGGCCGCCTTGCGCCTGATAATAATCTCCTGCCATTCAGCTGGACCATGTTTTATAATGACCGTATGACCAGTAAGGATTACCGGATTGAAAAAGACAGCATGGGTGAGGTTCGCGTGCCCGCCGATGCCCTGTATGGCGCGCAAACCCAGCGCGCCGTGGATAATTTCCCCGTCAGTGGCCTGATCTTGCCGCGTTCTGTCATCCGGGCCCTGGGACTCATCAAGGCCGCCGCCGCCAAAGCCAACCAGGATCTGGGTTTAATCGAAGCAGACATGGCCGAGGCGATCCAGGCAGCATCCCATGAAGTTGCCAAGGGCAATCATGTCCAGCATTTCCCGGTGGATATTTTCCAGACCGGTTCCGGCACCAGTTCCAATATGAATGCCAACGAGGTCATCGCCAACATTGCCAGCCAGCGGCTGGGACGGAAAGTGCACCCCAATGATCATGTGAACATGGGGCAGAGCAGTAATGATGTATTCCCCACAGCCATCCATGTCAGCGGTTGCCTGCTGGTTACGGAAGAATTATTACCGGCACTGGAACATCTGGCCGATGCAATCCATCGCCGTTCAAAAGAACTGAGTGGCGTAGTTAAAACCGGGCGTACTCATTTAATGGATGCCATGCCGGTGACACTGGCACAGGAACTCAGCGGCTGGGAAACCCAGGTCCGTCATGGTCAGCAAAGAATCAATTCCGCACTGGAGAGACTCGTTGAATTGCCCATCGGCGGTACGGCTGTGGGCACAGGCATCAATGCGCATCCGGAGTTTGGCGCGAAAGTTGCCGCCCATCTTGCTGCAGCAACCGGCGTGAAATTCAAACCAAAAGAAAATTACTTTGAAGGTCTGAGCACGCAGGATGCCGCCGTGGAGATGAGCGGGCAATTAAAAACAGTTGCCGTCAGCCTGATGAAGATTGCCAATGATTTGCGCTGGATGAACAGCGGCCCGCTTGCGGGTCTCGCCGAAATTGCATTACCGCCATTGCAACCGGGCAGCAGCATCATGCCGGGCAAGGTCAACCCGGTGATACCGGAAAGCGTTTGTATGGTGTGTGCTCAGGTGATTGGGAATGATCTGACGATCACTGTGGGCGGGCAATCCGGTAATTTCCAGTTGAATGTCATGTTGCCGGTCATTGCCTATAACCTCACACAGAGTATCGAGATACTCGCCCATGTATCCCGGTTATTGGCAGACCAGGCGATTGCCGGATTCACCGTCAATCAGGAACAGATCAACAAGGCCATTGAACGTAATCCGATACTGGTGACTGCGCTCAATGCCGTGATCGGTTATGAAAAAGGTGCAGAGATCGCCAAGCAGGCCTACGCTGAAGGCCGGCCAATAAAAGAAGTGGCAAAGGAAATGACAAATTTATCGGACGCAGAACTCGATCGATTGCTTGAACCACTGGAGTTGACCAGGGGCGGGATAAAAAAGTGATTGTCATTTGATACAGGCTGTTTTTATCCTCCTTTTCTTTTATCATTTGCCTGATTCGGGAAGAACTTTTGAATAATGCGTGAATCGGAATAGAAAGAGCAATCTTTCCAGGACAGTGTTCATTATGCGCAACTATCAAGTAATCTTTCTTTTTCTTTTCCCGTTACTCACGTCCGGGTACTCTGGTTATGCTGCAGATACATACTGGCAAAAGATGACGCGAGATGAAGTCCTGGAGTTAATCAAGAATACACCTGAGGGCGAAATACCGGATTTGAGAGAAAAGGATTTTCGCGGGCAGGACATGTCCGGAGTTGATTTCAGGGGCGCAGATTTTTTTTACACTCACATGCGTGGAGTAAATCTTTCCGGTGCAAATTTTGCTAATACTAATCTCGATCTGGCGATTATGCTTGATGCCAACCTGGAAGGTGCAAATTTTACCAATGCATCAATGAATAACACCAGTATGGATGGCGCCAACCTGAAGAATGCCAACCTGAGTAATACCAACCTGGTAGCAAAAATGAACCGGGCTGACCTGGAGGGGGCAATACTTGTTAATGCCATGGCTGGGGCCAATATGAAAAACCAGCCCATGGGGATGATTCGGACACAACTGGAAAATGCAAATCTGAAGAATGCCAATCTGGAAGGCGCTGACCTGTCATACTGTACCTTGCGTTTCGGAAAATTGCAGAATGCCCATCTGAAAGATGTTGATTTCACCTGGTGTGATTTAAGCATGGTTGATTTCACCGGTGCTGATCTGACTGGAGCGAATCTGACTTATGCCAAACTGACTGGCACAGTATTTAAAAATATCAAGGGCAAGGACACACTGACTGGTCTTGATAAAGCCAGGGATTTAAATAATGCTGTATTTGATTAAACAGAAACTGGCGCTTAATCAGAAGTGTGATTACTGGTTGATTAATATATTCACCAGATTTTCGAGCCCTGCATCAAAAATACCACTGATAGTATCCCGTGCAGTTTGATCATCCGCGCCTTTGCCTGCGTTAAATGATGCGGACCAGATGATTTTACTGCTGGTATTGGATGTTGCCTCGACTGTCAGGGTAGCTTCATAATCACTGACTGGAAGCACACTTTCAAAAATCTTGTAGCTGAAAGTCATCATGTCTTCATTCCAGCTCAACAATTCTTCATTGATTGTACCACCATCATTTAAGGTCAACAGGCGTACTGCACCTGGCTTGTTGTTTTCACCTTCAAGGATCTCATCCTTTGCTACAGCCGGATGCCAGGTATTCAGCGCATTGAAATCTTTTACTTTTGCCCAGACTATTGCAGCAGTGGCGTCAACGCCTACAGTTTTTGATACGGAAATATTGCCTGCAGCCATTGCATTAATTGATGTCAGCACATAGAAAAATACAGTCAGCACAGCAAGGTATATTCGGGACATAGATTTACTCCTGTCAGGTTAAATTTACTTTATCAGTTGCCTTAATATTTGTTCGTATATATTAGACAAAGTTTCCAGATCGTCCACCTTTACGCATTCATCGATTTTGTGGATACTGGCATTCACCGGGCCCAGTTCAACGACTTCCGCGCCGGTCGGGGCAATAAAGCGCCCGTCAGATGTGCCGCCGCTGGTGGAGATTTCCGGATCATTGCCGGTAATTTCCTTGACGGAAGCCACAACGGTTTCCAGCAGTTTGCCTTTTGGTGTGAGAAAGGGTTCACCGGACAACTTCCATTCTATGTCGTAACTGAGTTGATAGTTATCAAGTATGCTTTCAACCCGGTTTTTTAATTCTTCATGCGTGACTTCGGAAGAGTAACGGAAATTGAACATGATATCGATATGCCCGGGGATGACATTGTCCGCGCCGGTGCCGGCATGAATATTGGAAATCTGGAAGGTGGTTGGTGGATAAAATTCGTTCCCATTGTCCCAGGTGGTATTTCCCAGTTCGGTCAATGCCGGACTGGCCAGATGGATCGGATTGCTGGCCAGATGCGGATAGGCCACATGCCCTTGTACACCATGGACCCTGAGTGTTGCACCCAAAGAGCCACGGCGGCCGTTCTTGACCACATCACCAACGGTATTAATACAAGTGGGTTCACCGACCAGGCACCAGTCGATTTTAATATTCCTTGAGTTTAAATAATCAACGACTTTCAGTGTCCCATTAATAGACGGACCTTCTTCATCGCTGGTGATCAACATGCCTATGGTGCCCTTATGATCGGGATGTTCTGCAATGAACCGTTCCAGTGCCGTGGTCATGCTCGCAATACTGCCTTTCATGTCTGCCGCGCCGCGGCCATAAAGACAGCCGTCCCGGATTTCCGGTTGGAACGGATCAGAAGTCCAGTTTTCAAGCGGGCCGGCAGGGACCACATCGGTGTGCCCGACATAGATTAAAGAAGGTGCACCCTCACCACGTGTGATCCAGAGATTATCCACATCAGCAAAGCGCAGGTGTTTGGCCTTGAAACCGATCTTCTCAAGACGTTCAGCGATCAGTCGCTGGCAACCGGCATCCTCCGGCGTCACTGAAGCACGGCTGATGAGGTCTTTTGCAAGTGTCAGGGTTGTACTCATACTCATTGGGATTTATGGTTGAAAAACTGCCAGCAATTCGCCTACTTTAACACGATTATTTGCCAGACAACTGATCGTGCGGGTTACCTTGAACTGTTCCATGGCCGCACCACCATTTTTATACAAGTCTGTGATCGATTTTATGTTGTGGTTGGAAATCACGACTTTTATTCCCTGGCCTGATAGTTTCCGGGCCCATTCCGCCAGTTCTATCTGTTGTTCCCAATTGAAACCACCGCTGGCGTAGCCGGTAAAATAAGCGGTATTGCTCAATGGCGCGTATGGTGGATCGCAATATACCACATCTCCTTTTTTAATCTGGCGCATGGTTCCTGAAAAAAAGCATGGATGAATCTTGCATAGCAGGATTTTTGATAAAAAAATGCATTTCCCGGTATGGAAAATAGGGCCGTCCGTAACGGCCAAATGGAACATTGAAATCACCTTTTGAATTATAACGGCACAGGCCGTTGTAACCGTGACGATTCAGGTATAGGAACAATGCAGATTTAAGCCGCAAGTTATCGGTCCGGTTGAATCTGGATCGATATTCATAATACACATCCTTGTTGTTATTTCTTGTGTTGAAAAACTTCTGGCAATATTGAATAAATGATTCACCTTCTGACTGAAGTTGCTGGTACAGATTGATCAGATCAGAATTGCTGTCGGCCAGCTGATAATATTTAAAATCAGTATTCAGGAACAATGCAGCTGATCCTGCAAATGGTTCTACCAGTCTGTTGCCATCACCGAGTTGTTTGCAGATACGGCCAACCTGCCGGTATTTCCCGCCGGGCCATTTCAGAAAAGGTTTCATGCTGTTATCAACAGGTCAGACTTCGCCAGGTGATAATGCATTGATGCTCAGTGCATGGATTTCCTGTGGCATCATGTCATTGACAGCCAGATACACGATCCGGTGTCTTTGGATCATGTTCTGGTTGTTGAATTTTTCTGAAACTATGGTGACGGAAAAATGCCCGCCGCCACTGGCTGCACCGGCATGTCCTCTGTGCTGTGAGGAATCATCAGTAATTTCCAGCCTGGTTGGTGTGAGTGCATTAGTGAGGCGTTCCCTGATCATTTCCACGCGTCCCACGTCATGACCATTGGGATCAGGCATGCGGGAATACCTTTTTGAAAGGTTTAACGGTCACCTTTTTATAGACTCCGGCAGCGATATAGGGATCTTCATCGGTCCATTGTTGTGCCGCTTCCAGTGAATCGAATTCAGCCACGATCAGACTGCCGGTAAATCCTGCCGGCCCCGGGTCTTCACTGTCAATTTTTGGATACGGCCCCGCCAGCAGCATGCGTCCTTCATCCTGTAATGCTTGCAAACGCGCTACGTGTCCGGGCCGGACGCTTAAACGTTTTTCCAGGCTGTTTTCAACGTCCTGGCTGATGATAGCGTAATACATATGCCTTTACTCCTTATTCTCTCCGGTATCGCTGATATAACGTGACATATAGACAGCCTGGACCACGGCGAACAGCAAAGTGAGCCCCAGCATGCCGAACAGTTTGAAATTGACCCAGATATTTTCTGCGAACGTGTAGGCGACGAACAGATTCAATGCGCCCATCAGGAAGAAAAAAACCGTCCAGCTTCTGTTCAGTATCAACCAGACATTTTGCGGGACAGTAATGGCGTGGTCCATCATACGTTGTATCATATTTTTCTTGCCGATAAATTCACTGCCCAGGAAAGCCAGCGCGAATAACCAGTTGACTGCGGTCGGTTTCCACATGAAGAAACGTTTGTCATGCAGAAGCAGGGTGGCGGCACCCAGGATAACTATGAGGGCGAGTGTGATAAGATGCATTTTTTCAAAGCGCCGCGTCATGAGCCAGTAACCCGCGACCTGTATGATCGCAGCAATGATGGCGACAGCGGTTGCGATGTAAATGGCCTGGGACCGATCTGCAGGCAGGTAATAGGCGATGAAGAAGGCCAGTACCGGGAAAAAATCGAATAATATTTTCATTGTATATAACGTTCTGTTTTTACAATCATAACGAAAAAGCACCTTACACTACACTCTATGACCCAATATTTCCGCATTCATCCGGGAAATCCGCAGAAACGCCTGATAAGTCAGGCGGCAGATATTCTGCGCGAAGGCGGTGTGGTGGTGTATCCCACGGATTCCTGTTATGCCATAGGCTGCCGTATTGGTGATAAGGATGCACTGGAACGCATCCGGCGCATTCGTCATCTGGATGAAGGACATAATCTGACACTGATGTGTGAGGATCTCTCCGAAATTGCAACTTATGCGAAGGTCAACAATCCGGTATTTCGTTTGATGAAGGCCTATATGCCCGGCCCGTATACTTTTCTTCTGCTGGCAACCCGGGATGTCCCGAAACGGCTCCAGCATCCGAAGCGCAAGACTATCGGCGTCAGAGTACCGGATAATCCGGTGACCCAGGCAATGTTAATCGAGATGCATGAACCGATACTCAGCACCAGCCTGATACTGCCGGGTGAGGATCTGCCCTTGACCGATCCGGAAGAAATAAACAATAAACTCGGTAAACAGGTGGATCTGATCCTGGATGGTGGCATCTGTGGTATTGAATCGACGACGGTTGTTGATCTGGCGGGTGAACAGCCGGTCATAGTCCGGCAGGGTAAGGGCAATATCCATGCCGTATGAAAACTGTTGCGCGTTCTATTCCGTACCTGCGCCATTTTCGCCGTGTCTTGATAAGGCATAGGGTCTGGCAGGTATCTGGGTTATAATTCTGCCATCTATATGAATTCCATACCAATCAAGCACTTCCCAGGGGAGGATCATACTTGAGCAGTAGTGCAAACCGGCGGGTTTTGTCCGGCATGCGGCCAACCGGCCAACTCCATCTGGGCCATTATCACGGGGTATTAAAGAACTGGCTCAAATTACAGAATGAATATGAGTGTTTCTTTTTTGTGGCGGACTGGCATGCGCTTACCACAGAATACGAGGCACCACAGGAAATTGCCGGAAGTGTCTTCGATATGGTGATAGATTGGCTGGCCGCCGGAATTAACCCGGGAACGGCCAAACTCTTCATCCAGTCCCATATCCCTGAGCATGCCGAACTGCATCTGCTGTTATCCATGTGCACCCCGCTCAGTTGGCTGGAAAGGGTGCCAAGTTACAAGGATCAGCAGGAAAAACTCTCAAACAGGGACCTGACGACCTATGGATTTCTCGGTTATCCATTGCTGCAATCGGCTGATATCCTGATCTACAAGGCAGGGAATGTACCGGTAGGTGAAGATCAGGTGGCCCATGTCGAACTGGCGCGGGAAATAGCCAGGCGGTTCAATTATCTTTATGGCCGCGAGCCCGGCTTTGAGGAAAAGGCCGAAGCCGCAGCAAAAAAGCTGGGCAAGAAAAACAACAAGCTTTATCACGACCTGCGCCGCAGTTATCAGGAACAGGGGGATACCCTGGCACTTGATAAAGCCAGAGCGATGCTCGTATCACAACAGAATATCTCTATCGGTGACCGGGAACGATTATATGGTTACCTGGAAGGTGGTGGAAAAGTCATCTTCCCGGAACCGCAGGCCCTGCTGTCGCCAGCCTCCAAGATGCCCGGTCTCGATGGCCAGAAGATGTCGAAATCCTATGGTAATACAATCAACCTCAGGGAAAGTCCGGCAAGTGTTGGGGAAAAGATCAGAACCATGCCAACTGACCCGGCCCGGATCCGGCGCAGTGACCCCGGTGATCCGGACAAATGCCCGGTCTGGGGTCTGCACCAGGTTTATTCTGATGATGATCTCAAACAGTGGGTACAGGCAGGATGTACAACCGCAACGATTGGTTGCCTTGATTGCAAAAAGCCCGTAGTCGATGCCATTCTCAGGGAACAATCACCTATCCGGGAACGGGCGAAGGAATATCAAAAGGACAAGGAGACGGTAAAGGCGATCATCGCTGACGGTTGTGAGGTGGCCCGCGATGTGGCCCGTGAGACCATGGAGGAGGTCAGGGAAGCCATGGGTTTGGACTATACTTAACCTGTAATTGAATGACGTGATGCCGGATAAAGAGATAACTCCAGTGACAACAACCCGCAGCCAGGCAGAGATGCCCTTTGCTATTGTGCAGGGCGAACCGATGTCGGAGATGCCGAGCGATCTGTATATCCCGCCGGATGCACTGGAGATATTTCTTGAGGCCTTTGAAGGCCCACTCGATCTGTTGCTCTATCTGATCAAGAGACAGAATATTGATATTCTCGACATCCCGATTGCCCAGATCACTGCGCAATATATGCAGTACATTGAATTAATGGAAGTATTGCAACTGGAACTGGCCGGTGATTACCTAGTGATGGCAGCGATGCTGGCCGAGATTAAATCCAGGATGTTATTACCGCGTTCTGATTATGAAGAGGAGGAAGGAGATCCGCGTGCAGAACTGATCCGTCGCTTGCAGGAATATGAACGTTACAAACAGGCAGCGGATGATCTCGACAGCCTGCCAAGGTATGAACGGGATATTTTTGGTACGATAGTCGAGTTTCCGGATCGGAGCATTAATCATGGACCCCCGAACGTATCGCTGGATGCATTGCTCAAGGTCTTTGCCGAAGTGTTGTCCCGGGCCGAAATGTTTTCTCATCATCACATCACCCGTGAACCCCTGTCTGTGCGGGAACGTATGAGTATCATACTGGAACGTGTATCGGCAGATGAGTTTATTGAATTCACTTCATTATTTTCTGTAGAAGAAGGGCGGGCTGGTGTGATTGTATCCCTGCTGGCCATACTGGAATTGTTAAAAGATGCACTGATTGAAATGGTACAGAATGAATTGTATGGTCCTATTTATGTCAAGGCTGCAGCATGAACCATGAAAAGATTAAATGCATTATTGAAGCGGCACTGATGGTGTCAGACAAACCACTCAGCATGGCCCGCATACTCGCACTGTTTGAAAAGGATATTGAAGAACCTGACCGGGAGATGGTCAAGGCCGCACTGGATCAATTGCAGGAGGACTATAAAAATCGTGGTATCGAAGTGTGTGAGGTTGCAAGCGGCTATCGCGTACAGGTGAAGAGTGATTATGCCGAATGGGTCAACCGGTTGTTCGATGAGAAACCGCCGCGTTATTCACGTGCACTGCTGGAAACACTCGCCATCATTGCCTATCGTCAACCACTGACCCGCGCCGAGATCGAAGACATCCGTGGTGTGGGAGTCAGTACCACCATTATCAAGACCTTGCAGGAACGCGAATGGATCAAGGTAGTGGGGCACAAGGATGTACCGGGCAGACCGGAGTTACTCGCTACTACGAAAGAATTCCTTGATTATTTCAATCTGAAAAAACTCTCTGATCTGCCAACACTGGCCGAGATCAAGGAACTCAGCCAGATAAATCCCGATCTGTTTGACTCGCTGAAAAATCCAGAGGTTGAAGGTGTCCAGGATCATGAACAGGAATCAAACAGAATTGAAAATGATGAGGATGTTGAAATCCATGAATCTGTAGCGGAAGAATTCAGCACAGAAGATGACAAGGTAATCCCGATTACGCATTAATTGTCATTTCGACCGAAGGGACGATTCCATGGATGGAGGAGGTAGAGCCGCGCCGGGAACGGCGGACGAGAAATCTTATATGTAAAAAAACAGGATTTCTCGCATACACTCGAAATGACAACATTTCCTTATCAAAGTAAAAATTGTAAGTAACCACATGTCTCAATTATCTCCCGAAAGAATACAAAAGGTCCTCGCCCAGGCCGGCATAGGATCGCGCCGCGAGATCGAGGGATGGGTCAAGGCAGGGCGCCTCAGCATCAATGGCCAACGTGCACAGCTGGGTGACAAAATCACACCGGCCGACAAGGTCAGGCTTGATGGACAGTTGTTACATCCGGGACTATCGTTAACTCAAAAAACACGGATCCTTGCCTATCATAAACCGGTGGGTGAGGTTTGTACCCGCAAGGATGAAAAGGACCGTCCGACCGTTTTTGAGAGATTACCGAGGATCAAAAAAGGCCGCTGGATTGGCATCGGCCGGCTGGATATCAACACCTCCGGGTTGTTGCTGTTTACCAATGATGGTGATCTGGCTAATAAGCTCATGCGCCCCTCCAGTGAGTTAGAACGGGAATATGCCGTGCGTGTTTTTGGTGAGGCCAGTAAGGAAACATTGAAAAGACTGGTTAATGGTATCGAACTTGAAGATGGCAAGGCGAGATTCACCACCATCCATGATGGCGGCGGCAAGGGGACCAATCACTGGTATCACGTAACGATCATGGAAGGACGCAACCGGGAAGTGCGGCGCATGTGGGAATCACTGGGTATCACCGTCAGCCGCTTGATACGTGTACGTTACGGACCATATTTTCTTCCCAGAGATTTGCGTCCGGGTCATTATTACGAACTGGACAGGATAGAGGTCAATCGTTTTCTGGATGAGGTCAAATAATCAATGCCTGATATATCAACCACCGTTGATTTCAGTGCCTGCAATCTGTAAGCTGGGCGGCCTTTTAGAGCCTGATTTCCCTGATGATGAGTTCTGATCGCCAACCGCTTGTTGCTGCAAACTGGAAGATGAATGGAAGCCTGGATACCATTCGTCCACTGATGGGCAAGCTAATTGAAGGGATACGGGCAGATGTAAAGGCCGAAATTGTCATCTGTCCGCCGTTTGTCTATCTGGCTGAAGTGGCCAGTTTACTGGGAAGAAGCGGCATGGTGCTGGGTGCACAAAACCTGGCCCGGCATGATTCCGGGGCCTATACCGGTGAAATCTCGGCAGCCATGTTGCTGGATTATCAATGCCGGTACGTCATTGTGGGCCATTCCGAGCGGCGTACACTGTATGGTGAGACCGATGTCCTGGTAGCGGAAAAATTTGCCCAGGCAAATAAAGCCGGATTGACACCGATCCTGTGTGTTGGTGAATATCTCGAGGAACGGGAAGCAGGCGATACCGATAATGTCATTGCCAGGCAACTGGATGCAGTGATATCAAAATGCAGTATAGAAAGTTTTGATCAGGCCGTGATCGCTTATGAACCGGTCTGGGCCATCGGGACGGGCAGGACCGCCACTCCGGAACAGGCCCAGGAAGTCCATGCCTTCATCCGGTTGAGGCTGGCCAGACATGATGAAAGGATTGCCGATAATGTCCGCATACTTTATGGCGGCAGTGTCAAGGCAACAAATGCAGAGGAATTATTTACCATGGCGGATATCGATGGAGGTCTGATCGGTGGTGCATCTCTGGATGCCAACGATTTCCTCGCTATCTGCCGCGCAGCTTAACAACAATTTCTTGAAAAACGTGACGAGCGAAGACCAGACAAGGCAAAACTGGTAAGAAAACGGAGTTTACATACAAGTAAATGAGTATTTCGAGCCAGTTTTTAACGGCGGATGGCCGGGCGTAGTAGTTTTTCAATAAACTGGAAGGAAAATCTATGGAAACAATTCAGACTCTATTATTCGTATTACAGATTATTGTCGCAATAACCTTGATTGGTTTTATCCTGATCCAGCATGGCAAGGGTGCTGATGCCGGTGCCGCCTTCGGTAGTGGTGCTTCGGCCACGGTATTCGGCAGCCGCGGATCGGGTAACTTTATGACAAAGGTGACGACCGTACTGGCGGTAGTCTTTCTTGCCAACAGCCTGTTACTGGGCTATCTGTCTACGCAGAGAGTCAAGGCACCCGCCAGTCTTCTGGACAGTGAACCAGGCATAGTACTCCCACCGGTTACCGACATGCCGGTGCAGGATGAGGCCGGCGCTATACCGCAGGATATTCAGGATGAAGCATCGGTAGATACTTCTTCCGCACCAATGGATGTCCCGGTGTTACCAGAAGAGTAAATTGTTACACATCACTTGTAACTTTTAACTTGTGACTTATAACTGTATTCAAGCCGATGTGGTGGAATTGGTAGACACGCTATCTTGAGGGGGTAGTGGGGCAACCCGTGGGAGTTCGAGTCTCCCCATCGGCACCATATTATAGTGGTCTCTCTATAGTAGGTAACAGTACTAAATTCTTTTTTGCAATTCGTGCATTTTATTTTAATGTCTTTAAATATTTCGCCCTTTTTTGTTAAAAGTCTAATTTTATTTGGTTTGTTATTTTTACCCTGTTTTCTTTTATTTTGCCCCTGTCTTTTTTCTTGATCTTCATTTCATGACTTTGAGTATGACTACCTTTATTTATTGAATATTTTTACCACATTGACCTTATTGATTTTACTTAAACAAGGCCGCGTATAAAACCTGAGATATGGCGGAAACGATAATCGGAGATCATTTGACCAGGGCGAACGCGATGACCGCATCTCCAGGGGGGAACTGGAATTTCTGGTGTCCCCCCGCAGCCACTGCTACGAATTCCTCCCCCCCGGCCTGGTACACGATGGGTGGTGCATTAACGCCGGCCCCTGTTTGGAACCGCCACAATAACTGGCCGTTCGCTGCATCACGGGCAGTGAAATAACCATTACTTTCCCCGACGAACAGTAATCCTCCCGCAGTAGTGCTCACCCCTCCCACCAGGAGTTTGTCTGTCTCCATCTGCCATTTGATCTTGCCGGAGACGGGATCAACGGCGGTTAACCGCCCCGTTCCGGGAACCTCAGTGCTGGTTGCGGCGACATAGGTTTCGCCGAGTCCAGGTTGGCGGTCCTGCGCCGGGATGTCATGGATCGTGTATTTTGTGGGCAGGTGTACGGCTGCCGAATAGACCCAGCCGGTTTGCGGGTTGTATGCAGCCGGAGACCAGTCATTACCGCCTACCAGACCGGGGGAGATCACGATACCTTCTCGGGTTGGACGCCGAAACATGTTGTTCTGCGGGACGAAAGGCTCAGAACGTAATAGCAATTCACCGGTAACGCGGTCATGAACATAAAGCCAACCCGTCTTTCCCGCCTGGACCACGGCTGGCACAAGGTGGCCGTTATGCATCACATTGATGAGGATCGGAGAGCTCGCGACATCATAGTTCCACAGGTCATGAGGGACCTGTTGGAAAAACCATTTTAACTGGCCTGTCCGCACATCGAGGGCAACCAGGGAAGAGGTATAGAGATTGTCACCGGGGCGGGTAGTATCATCCATCTCTGGTGCAGGGTTGCCCGTGCCTACATAGAGCAGACCCAGTTCCGGATCGAGGGCCGGATGAGTCCACACCGAACCGCCCCCGTATTTCCAGGAATCCGGATATAGGGAAGAGGCGGCTTTCTCTGCCTCAATATCCCGCTCAAGCGTGTCTCCCGCAAGCGTCCTGGAAGTATATTCCCCTTCCCAGCCTTGCTCCGGAGTTGAATACCAGCGCCATCGCAACTGCCCGGTCTGGGCGTCGTGAGCCGATACAAAGGCACGGAGCCCATACTTCACGCCGGATACTCCAACGACCGCATGGGGCCCTTCCTCTGAAGGCGGTCGCAGAGTGAGGCCGTAACCGGCGCCACTGACACCGACAATGACCAAACCATCAAAGACCAGCGGCGCCATATTCCCCGAAAAACCCGTCCAGCCGATTACATCCCAGTTTTTCAGCGCGTCAGCATCTGACAAAATATCCAGGGATTCCGGTGTGCCTGTGGTTGGGCCGGCGAGGGGAATATCCCACTGTACCGCCCCGGTTTGTATATCAAGCGCAATCACGCGGGCATCCACAGTGATCATGTAAATCTTTCCGTAACCCAACGCGAGCCCACGATTTGTGGGTCCGCAGCAAAGCTTTTCAGTCTTAAGCTCATGCTGATAGCGCCACTTTTCTTCTCCTGTCGCGGCATCCAGGGCGACCACATGGTTAAACGGCGTGCTGAGGTACATGACGCCGTCCGCCACAAGGGGATTGCTTTGGAATGTGCCCTGGATGCCTGTCTGATAGATCCACCTGGGGGCTAATTTCTTTATATTGTCCCGGTTGATTTCATCCAGTTCGGAATAGCGTTGATTGCTGTATCCATGGCCGTAAGTCAGCCAGTTGGTGCTATCCGCATGGGCGTTTATCAGACGATCATCGTCTACAGCATATCCTGTGGGGGAAGCAGCCACGAGACCACATACCAATAACATTGTTCCAATGTAAAGATGACGGAATAGCATCTTTATCTTTCCTCAGTGTTCAAAGGCCAATCAAAAAAAGCTGTCGTAACCATATATAGGAAAATAAAATTCCTTTTATAGATCATTATAGGAAGAAATGGGCATTGTCAATTTATTCGTAGCCGCTCACCCCGGCCCCATCTAAATAAATGGAGGCATACATTTGAAAAGCATGTTAGTTAATTGTTCTTATCATTTTCCCTGTTCGGGGATTTTAATCCCTGTTTTTTTACAATGCTCACGTATCAATAACCCAATCGAATTTGAAACACTTCGACATTCACGTTCTGACGCTTTGCGGATTGCCTATTTCCGTTATCGTATGTAAACAGTTATCTTAGGATGAGAGGATTAAACTGGAAAAAATATTCATTGTATAATGTCGAGTACGATTATCCGGGAAGTGAATGGCGTGTGGGATATTATGCCAATCGGATCTGTAATAAGAGGGGACAGACAACTGTTTTTTTGTTAATTCCTACTGAGAATAGTCTGATTTGATTTAAATGATTGTCGTGATTATTTTCAAACCCGGCATGAACGGTCGAAGCAATATCATTGTGTAATTCACACCCATGTCTTGATGACCCATTGTGAACATTTATTGCTGATTCCTTAATGAATGTAATCGATGTAATCCCCTGTTTATAATTTTTTCAGTGCTTGTCTGTCGACTTGTTTGTATAATAATCGGCATGTCGTATGAATATTCATATATTTCTTTAACTCAATGAAATTACTGGTATATTTATAGAGCAACCATGCTGGAAAATTACTTCCCCATTCTGATTTTTCTTGTCATAGGTGCCGTCATCGGTGCACTGTTGATAGGTTTGGGGCTGGTACTCGGTAAAATAATGGGGCACGACCGGCCGGATACTGAAAAACTATCCCCTTATGAATGCGGGTTTGAGGCCTTTGAAGATGCCCGTATGAAGTTTGATGTGCGTTATTATCTGGTTGCCATTCTGTTTATCATCTTTGATCTTGAGATCGCGTTTCTGTTCCCCTGGGCTGTGGCATTGGCAAATATCGGCATGGCCGGATTCTGGGCCATGATGATCTTTCTCGGTGTGCTGGTTATCGGGTTTATCTATGAATGGCGTAAAGGTGCGCTGGAATGGGAGTAGAAGAAAAAATCCATGAGCATGGCATAGTCACCACGACGGTGGATAATCTGGTGAACTGGGCACGCACCGGCTCGATGTGGCCGATGACTTTCGGACTGGCTTGTTGTGCAGTGGAAATGATGCATGCCGGCGCCTCACGTTATGATCTGGATCGTTTCGGAGTGATTTTCCGCCCCAGCCCACGCCAGTCTGATGTCATGATCGTTGCCGGAACGCTTGTGAACAAGATGGCGCCCGCCTTGCGCAAGGTCTATGACCAGATGGCGGAACCACGCTGGGTGATCTCTATGGGTTCCTGTGCCAATGGCGGTGGCTATTACCATTATTCCTATGCAGTGGTGCGCGGTTGTGATCGCATTGTCCCGGTCGATATCTATGTGCCCGGTTGTCCGCCTACGGCAGAGGCACTGTTGTATGGCATCATCCAGTTGCAGAACAAGATCAAACGTACCAACTCCATAGCACGCTGAGCTAACCAGATAAACCGGATATGACAGAATCCTTGGAGACATTTGCCAGCCGGTTGCAGGGGCGGTTTGCGGATCAGATCAGTGTATGCAAGATTGCACACGGACAGGTGACCATTGAAATATCTCCCGTCAACCTGATAAACATATGTCAGGCTTTACGGGACGAACCGGCATTCTCCTTCGAACAACTTTCTGATCTTTGTGGTGTGGATTATTCCACTTATGGTCAGGCAGAGTGGGAAACACAGGACACCACCAGTACAGGTTTCAGCCGTGGTGTATATAAAGGTGTATTCCATAAGCCTGAAGCTGGTGAAAAACATAACATTGCAGTGGTATATCACCTGCTCTCGCTTAAACACAACCGGCGCCTGCGCCTGCGTTGCCGTCCGGAAAGCAATCCACCACGCATCAGTTCCGTCATTAATATATGGTCTTCAGCCAACTGGTATGAACGCGAGGCCTTTGATCTGTTCGGGATTTTATTTGAAGGGCACCCGGATCTGCGCCGCCTGTTGACCGATTACGGTTTTGTCGGCCACCCGTTTCGCAAGGATTTCCCGCTGGAAGGCAATGTCGAGGTCCGTTACGACCCGGAAAAACAGCGCGTGGTATACCAACCGGTCACAATCACCAATCGCGTGTTGGTGCCGAAAGTGATCCGGGAAGATAACAGATTTAAAACCGGTGATTCGTAATTCGTGAATCGTGATTGGTGATTGGTGATTGGTAAAGAAGAATACAGGAGTCAGAAGTCAGAAGTCAGAATAAAAATACTGAATTCTGTATTCTAACTTCTGAATTCTTGCATAAAAAACAGAGAAACTAACAGTAAACAAAATTATTAGGAATAACGTAGTTTTATGCCCGAAATACGCAACATGACCATGAACTTCGGACCGCAGCATCCGGCGGCGCATGGGGTGTTGCGTCTGGTGCTGGAGATGGATGGTGAAGTCATCGAACGCGCCGATCCGCATATCGGCCTCCTGCACCGTGCCACCGAAAAACTGGCCGAGAGCAAACCCTACAATCAGAGCATCGGATACATGGACCGTCTCGATTATGTTTCCATGATGTGTAACGAACATGCCTATGTGCGTGCCATCGAGATGTTGCTGGGCGTCACCCCGCCATTACGCGCGCAGTATATCCGTGTCATGTATTCCGAGATAACGCGAATACTCAACCACCTCTTGTGGCTTGCTTCGCATGGTCTCGATATCGGTGCGATGACGATATTTCTCTACTGTTTCCGCGAACGCGAAGACCTGATGGATTGTTATGAGGCCGTTTCCGGCACCAGGATGCATGCAACCTATTTCCGGCCCGGAGGCGTCTATCGTGATCTGCCGGAATCCATGCCGCATTACCAGCCCTCGAAATGGCACAATGCAGAAGAAGTCAGAAAACTGAATGAAAACCGGCAGGGTTCACTGCTGGATTTCATAGAATCATTTACTGATCGCTTTCCGGTCGCCGTGGATGAATATGAAACATTACTGACAGACAACCGGATCTGGAAGCAACGTACGGTGGGTATCGGTGTGGTTTCACCGGAGCGGGCACTGCAACTGGGGTTTACCGGTCCTATGTTGCGTGGTTCCGGTATTGCCTGGGACCTGCGCAAAAAGCAACCCTATGAAGTTTATGGCCAGATGGATTTTGATATACCGATTGGCACCAACGGTGATTGTTATGATCGTTACGTGGTGCGTATAGAAGAAATGCGCCAGTCCAACCGGATCATTAAACAATGTGTGGACTGGCTGCGTAAAAATCCCGGTCCGGTAATCATCGATGATCACAAACTGGTGCCGCCCTCACGTGTGGAGATGAAAGATGATATGGAATCCCTCATCCATCATTTCAAATTGTTTACAGAAGGTTATTGTGTACCGGAAGGCGAGGTTTATTCGGCGGTGGAACATCCGAAAGGGGAGTTCGGTATCTATCTTGTTTCAGACGGGGCCAATAAACCTTATCGTGTGAAGATCCGTGCGGCCGGTTTTGCCCACCTGTCCGCGATGAATGAAATGGTGCAGGGGCATATGCTGGCGGACGTTGTAGCTGTAATTGGAACGCAGGACATAGTCTTTGGCGAAATAGACCGATGAGCTGCGTCTTTTGCGCTCATGCTGTGTTGCTTGGCCCTTTGCAGTCCTCACGTACTAGTGTGTACGCTGCGGGTGCAAAGGACCTCGCGCCTTGCCTGAACGCAAAATACTTGCTCATTGGAAGAATAATTAAATTTTAAAAAATGACTGAAGCATTGAAAAAAACTGAGCTTTCAAATCACGCCCGTGAGGAGATCGATCGGTGGATAAAAAAATATCCAGCTGATAAAAAACAGTCGGCGGTGCTCGCGGCATTGCGGGAAGTGCAGCATGAGAACAAGGGGTATTTGACGGTTGAACTCATGGATGCTGTGGCGGATTACCTGGAGATGCCGAAGATCACGGTGTATGAGGTGGTTTCATTTTATTCCATGCTGGAGACCCAACCCTGCGGCCGTCGCAGCATTTCGGTGTGCACGAATATTTCCTGCATGTTGAGCGGTTCTGACGAGATAGTCACCCATATTGAAAAGAAACTGGGTATAAAAACCGGCGAATCAACCAAAGATGGACGCTATTATCTGAAACTCGAAGAGGAATGCCTGGCGGCCTGTTGTGGCGGGCCGATGATGATGGTTGATCATGTCTATTATGAAGACCTCACCCCGGAAAAAGTGGATGAGATACTGGATAAACTGGAATGACTGCAGAAAGGAATATCAATCAGGTCTGTTACGCAACGCTCCGGTTTGATGAACCCTGGACACTGGAGAATTATCGCCGGGTCGATGGTTACGAGGCATGGACAAAGATCCTTCGGGAAAAGATACCCCCGGAGAAAATTATTGAAGACGTGAAGGTTTCCGGTCTGCGCGGACGGGGCGGGGCGGGTTTCCCGACCGGTCTCAAGTGGAGCTTCATGCCGCGTAATATTGAAGGTCCGAGATACGTGGTCTGCAATTCAGACGAGAGTGAGCCCGGTACCTGCAAGGACCGGGACATCCTGCGCTTCAATCCACATGCAATTATTGAAGGTCTGGCCATCGCCTGTTATGCCATGAATACCAAAGTGGCCTACAACTACATGCGCGGTGAATTCATGGATGAACCCTGGCGGCGTTTTGAAGCGGCCCTGAAAGAGGCCTATGCCGAGGGCTATCTCGGCAAGAATGTGCTGGGTAGCAATGTTGACGTTGATATTTATGGCACACTCGGTGCTGGCGCTTATATCTGTGGTGAAGAAACGGCCTTACTGGAATCACTGGAAGGGAAAAAAGGATTGCCCAGATTCAAACCGCCGTTTCCGGCGACTTTTGGTCTTTATGGACGCCCGACCACGGTTAATAACACCGAGTCATTTGCTTCAGTCCCATCGATCATACGCAATGGTGCCACCTGGTTTCTGGGAATGGGTGTACAGAACAGCGGCGGCACCAAATGTTTTTCGGTCAGCGGTCATGTCAATAATCCGGGTAATTTTGAATTACCTATGGGTACACCTTTTGCAAAATTACTCGAGTTGGCCGGTGGCGTGCGCAATGGCCGCCAGTTGAAGGCGGTGATTCCCGGTGGTTCTTCCGTTCCTGTCGTGCGGGGTCATGTCATGATGGAAACCAATATGGATTATGAATCGATCCAGAAGGCCGGATCAATGTTAGGTTCAGGGGCAGTGATCGTTATGGATGATACCACCTGCATGGTACGTGTGCTGGAACGTATCTCGCGTTTCTATTATTCGGAATCATGCGGGCAATGCACACCCTGTCGTGAAGGTACCGGCTGGTTATATCGTGTGATAAGCCGCATAGAGAATGGCAAAGGATTACCGGAAGACCTGGACAAACTGGACAGTGTGGCTAGCAAGATTGAAGGTCATACGATTTGTGCACTCGGTGAAGCCGCGGCGTGGCCGGTCAGAAGTTTCGTCAAACAATTCCGGAATGAGTTTGAATATCACATCAAGCACAAGACCTGCATGGTGGGTAACGAAAAGAACATGGCGGCATGAATGGTGATTAGTAATTAGTGATTGGTAACTGATAACAACTGACGACTGACAAATGACTACTGACCTCATAACAATCGAAGTAGACGGCAAACTTTTGCAGGCACGCAAGGGGCAGATGCTGATTGAAGTCACGGATAATAATGATATCTATGTGCCGCGATTCTGCTATCACAAGAAATTGTCTATAGCTGCAAATTGCCGTATGTGTCTCGTGGATGTGGAGAAAGCGCCGAAACCATTACCAGCCTGTGCCACGCCGGTCATGGAAGGGATGAAGGTAAAGACCCGGTCTCAACGTGCTCTCGAGTCACAGAAAGCGGTGATGGAGTTTCTGTTGATCAATCACCCGCTGGATTGCCCAATCTGCGATCAGGGTGGCGAGTGTGAATTACAGGATCTGGCAATGGGTTATGGTCGCGATGTCTCTCGCTACCAGGAAAACAAGCGAGTGGTTCAGGACAAGAACATCGGCCCATTGGTGCAGACCGACATGACCCGCTGTATTCATTGCACACGATGTGTGCGGTTTGGCCAGGAGATCGCGGGTATGCGTGAACTGGGGGCCACCGGTCGTGGGGAACATATGGAGATCGGTACCTACATAGAAAAGAGCATGGTGTCCGAAATGTCCGGGAATATTATTGATATCTGCCCGGTCGGCGCATTGACCTCCAAGCCATTCCGCTTCTCCGCCCGTGCCTGGGAGATGCAGCAGCGCGATAGTATCGCACCGCATGATAGCGTGGGTTCAAATATTCAAATTCATATCAAACAGGACAGGGTCAAGCGTGTGGTCCCCGCTGAGAACGAATCGATCAATGAAGTCTGGTTGTCGGACCGGGACCGTTTCAGTTATGAGGGGTTATATCATTCTGATCGTCTGACTGTGCCGATGATCAGGGAAGGCAATACCTGGAGCGGGGTAGACTGGGAAACTGCACTGCAGTTCGCCATCGATGGTATCAACAATGTAATCAAGAAATCAGGTGCCGGCAACATTGCCACACTCGCATCACCTTCGTCCACACTGGAAGAACTTTATCTGTTGCAAAAAATAATGAGAGGTCTAGGCAGTCACAATATTGATCACCGTATCCGGCAAGGTGATTTTACTGATCAGGATGCTGATCCGCTCTTTCCCTGGTTGGGAACCGGGATTGTTGATCTGGAAAAGCTTGATTGTGTGTTATTGATCGGTAGTAACGTACGCAAGGAACAGCCAATCATCAATCACCGGTTGCGCAAGGCATCCATGCGTGGTTGCTGTCTGCTGATTGTCAACCCGGTGGATTATGATTTTAACTTTAATACCAGCGCAAAGATCATCGTTACACCTGCCGGATTGGCAACCGCACTGACAGGAATTCTGAAGGCATTAACCGGGCAAGGTGGAGCAGGTGTCGATGCAACCTTGATGAATCATGTGAATTCAGTCGCCATTACGGATGAACACAGATTAATGGCGGGCAAATTAAAGGATGCGCAAAACGGTATGATCCTGTTGGGAAATCTGGCCACAGCACATCCTGAATTTTCAACTTTACGGGCACTGGCCGGTGCAATCGCAAGACTTGCCAATGTGAAGATCGGATTCCTGGCGGAATCTGCCAATAGCGCAGGTGCATGCCTGGCCGGTATGCTGCCGCATCGCAAGCCCGGTGGCACAAAATCTGACAAATCCGGTCTGGATGCCGGCAGCATGTTTTCAGAGGGATTAAAAGCTTATGTGCTGATGGGTATTGAGCCGGAACTTGATTGCTGGAATGGCCTTCAGGCTTTACAAGCGTTGCGATCTGCCGGGTTTGTCGTCAGCTTGACTGCGTACCAGACGGATATGATGAAGTCATATGCGCATGTCCTGTTACCTGTCGGATTATTTGCCGAAACTTCCGGCACCTATATAAATAATGAAGGCCGCAGTCAGAGTTTTAATGGTGTTGTTCAACCTGCCGGTGAGGCGCGTCCGGGCTGGAAGATACTGCGTGTTATGGGCAATCTGTTTAATCTTCCGGGTTTTGATTACAACACCTCTGTCGAGATCCGGGATGAACTGCAAATGACCATTGCTGATGTGGTGCCATCCAATAATGTGAACTGGAAAATACCGGTTTCAATATCATCAGACAGTCATGGTCTGCAACGAATTGCGGATATTCCGATGAATGCGATTGATCCAGTCACACGCCGGGCGAAGTCACTGCAACAAACAGCAGATATTACTGATGGTGCAGCACATATCAATGCAGCACTTGCCAGACAATTGGGTCTGCAAGAAGGTGACAAGGCCAAAGTCGAGCAGGATGAGCAAACCCTGACATTACCCGTTGTCATTGATAATCGTATCCCGGGTCGTTGTGTATTAATACATGCAGCGCAACCGTGTCATGCACAACTCGGCGCATGGTATGGTGAGATTAAACTGGGTAAATCGTGATGATGGAACTGTTACGTAATTATCTGTTTCTTCCCATCAGTGGCGCATTATTTCCTGCCGAGATTCAGCCCTATGCAGTATCAATGCTGGAAATTATTACCAAGATCGTCGCGATCCTGGTCCCGGTGTTGATCACTGTCGCCTGGTTGCCGTATGCCGAACGCAAGATCATTGGTTATATGCAGGTTCGCATCGGACCGAACCGTGTTGGCCCGAGAGGCTGGCTGCAGCCGATCGCCGATGCCATGAAATTGATCTTCAAGGAGATCATCATACCGAGTGGCGCCAGCAAGACATTGTTTATCATTGCCCCCATACTCTCGGTCGCGCCATCCCTCGCCGCCTGGGCAGTGATCCCGTTTAATGATGTATTGGTGCTTTCTGATATTAACGCCGGTTTGTTGTATATCCTGGCGCTGACCTCACTTGCAGTCTACGGCATCATCATTGCCGGTTGGGCATCCAATTCGAAATATGCCTTTCTCGGCGCTATGCGATCTGTGGCCCAGATCGTTGCCTATGAGATAGCCATGGGATTTGCCCTGGTTGGTGTATTGATCGCATCAGGAAGCCTTAATCTTGGTGACATTGTCGCAGCCCAGGATGGCAGTATCATCCACTGGTTCTGGTTGCCGTTGCTTCCCTTAGTGGGTGTCTATTTCATTTCGGGTGTGGCCGAGACCAATCGTGCACCCTTTGACGTGACTGAAGGTGAATCAGAGATCGTGGCCGGATTTCATGTCGAATATGGAGGCATGGCCTTTTCCGTATTTTTCATGGCGGAATATGCCAATATGATCCTGATAGCAATATTATGCTCGATCATGTTTTTTGGAGGCTGGTTGTCACCGTTCCAGGGTGTTCCTGTTTTAGGTGCACCAAGCGTATTCTGGCTGCTGGCCAAGACATCATCGTTCCTGTTTTTGTTTTTATGGTTACGTGCAACCTTCCCGCGCTATCGTTATGATCAGATTATGCGGCTCGGCTGGAAGGTTTTTATTCCGATCACCATAGTCTGGTTGATCGTGGCCGCGGTATTGGTGGTACTGGAAGTACCGCCGTGGTTTGATTAACTGACAGTGATTAGTGAATAGCAATTGGTGATTATGTACAGGATGTACGGTATGCCGCGAGCGCATGGATGCGCAGGAGCGGCGGGTAATTGATGAGCGGGAATCCAGTTATACCATTTGTTTACTGAATATCTTCCGGACTATATTCATCTTCAAACGTTTCACCACTGGGAATTTCATCAGCACCGGGGCCTGCATCACCACCGAGGTCTTCCTCAACCTCAACATCCTCGAAGATACTTAAATCAACCCCTCCTTCCTGTTCATCCGTGCCAAATGCCTGTGTTTCAGGAGCGTCTTGCGCTGTTTCATCTACTGCTGCTTCTGTTCCGATTATTTCTTCCAGTTTGTCCTGATACTTCAAATATTTTTCACGCTGATCAATATATACAGTGAGCACTTCCGTATACTCTCCTTCACCTCCACCCTGGCGTAATATAAGATTATTAATCCGTATATCCAATGCACCTAGTAATTGTTCTATTTCATCGGCATCTATTACCTGGCATTGATCCTGGCCTTCACATTGTGCCAGTGAAAGCGCAATGCCCATGCCAATGGATTTGAAAATATTCGCTTCTGCAACCAACGCTTTTTTATCGGCCTGTTCGGCCTCTATGCCTTCGAGTATCCTGCCGGTAGCGGCAAAAACGAATGGTGTGTTTATCACCAGTAGCCACGCAATTAAAGTGATGAACGTAATCCAGTAAAAACCATTGTTTACTGGATGCTGGCATTCGCCAGCATGACGGAATAGAGACTTGTTCAGAAGTTGCTTAATACGGGACATCAGTTCCAGTTCCCATTCATCGTTAATTTCTGGTTCAGATCGAGAAGTGACGGACCATAAACCACAGTCTGTATTCTGCTGTAATCTGCGGCTTCAGCGGTAAATACCGGCGGGACTACCTGTTGTGCCTGCGTACCTTCCTGTAACAGTTTAATCTGCCGTTCAATGAATTGCGATTGGACCTTGGCGCCTTCGATTATCTCGTTCAAGGCTTCCAGGGTCAGCTCTATACCGGTAATGGCGCCGAGGCGTGCACGCTCTTCCGGATTGGTCAGGAGGCCCTCAAGCCACTGGATCCTTGCCTTGACCGACTCCAGCATCCTGACGAGAACATTAATACTTGCCTGTGCACCTGTTGCCGGCTCTTCCCCACCAAACTCGTCAGTGAATTCATCACCCAGTTCTTCTTCTGCACCGGCAGTAAGATATTGCTGGAGCTCTTCACGATAGGCCATGAACTTGCCAAGTTCTTCGTTGTATCCTTCAACCAAGGCACAGGCCTCAGCATCACCACCATCACAACGTTTCTCCAGTTCTGCAATCCGTGCTTCCAGTTGGACTATCAGTTCATTTAATTCTTCTTCCGTAACGTTCGGGGCGCAACCTTCAACTTCTTCGCACTGTGCCAGTGCCAGCGCAATACCATAGCCGATAATACCAAACAGCGTCAGTTCCTGTTCGAACAGACCGGTATCGATAAAGCCCAGTTCTTCCAGACCTGCCAGGTCAGCTGCCGGATTGGGAATTACAATTATGGCTGTTTGAAAATTGATACCGCCTGCACCTGCAGCCAGCAGGTTTCCAATAATATTATTAAATGTTGGTGTCTGGCCGCCTGGGCTCGAAGCAGTTGATCCTGGAGCGAAAGACAACGGTGTTCCCGCTCCGGTGGCGACCTCAATCGAACCACCGGCAAAATTCAGTAATATATTATTCGGATTGACTACATTGCCTTCCGCAATAAACACGGCGTTTTTTGCCGCAAGTGTAACGGGGACTACGCCAGTGATATTACCATCCGTAGTATCAGGGGTATCCGGCACGGCAAACAAAACCAGTTCCTTACCCGCCGGTCCGGCAGCACCCGCAGTAATATTATTATTCAGGAAGATATCACCTGCGAGTATCGTCAGATTCCCGCCTGTGATAATGGCGCTATTCACGGTCAAACTCGTAGCGTTAACAACAATCACGTCTGCATCAGCCATAGAGTCGGGAGTAGGTGTCGGATCCGTAATCGCCCCACCGATAATCAGATGACCGGTGAACCCTCCCGGAACAGGGGCAGCCATGTCAGGCAATATCAGGCCTCCCGGGCCGACAACGACCGCACCGCCGTTGGGTATGGTTAACGTGCCATCACCCGTAATTGAATTACTGATTGGTGTACCGTTTACAAAAGTCCATGTGGCATCCCCACTGATACCAATGTTACCGGCAAACGTGCCGCCGGAGAGTGTATCTGTTCCGCGTGAATTGACATTTTCGATAGTAGAAAAAGTAAAGGAATTACCACTGGTATAGGTACCGCCGGTTGCCGTTAGATTCCATGTGCCTGCTGCTGTGGTGCCACTCAGGCTATCATTGCCCGGACTACCCAGCAGGTTGTTGATATTTCTGATACCGCCGGTCCTCGTCGCCGTGCCCTGGAAACCGACCGTGTCCGTTGCATTCAATACCACTGACACGGGACCGGCTATAGCCGAATAATCCAGTGTATTGGTGCCGCCCCCGACCCCACCATTCACAGTCCCTGCTACACCGCCGGCTGCGCCGGTAAAGATAAACGTATCATTGGTTGTCCCACCGGTCAGGTTCTCGATGTTCACAAATTGATTTGTCCCGTTCCCGTCCACCAGATTGCCTTTATTCAGCGCCGTGATGTTCCAGGTATTGGTGGAGTTATTCCCGAATAAAAAGTCATTGCCCAACCCGCCATCGATCCCGGTCGTGCCAGTGACGTTGCCAGACCCATCCAATATAAACGTATCGATGCCGGCATTGCCAAATACATCGCCAAATACATTTGCGTTCAGATTGAACGTGTCATCAGCACTACCACCGATCAGGTCCGCAGTGACATCGAAGGACACATTGAAAACATCATTGCCGTCACTGCCGAAGACATCTCCGGTGACGGCCACTGATGTATTGAAATTGAAGGTATCATTGCCGGTATTACCATCTACCACGCCGGATACGTTAGCATTGAAATTGAACGTATCGTTGCCATCTTCGCCGAACAGGCTGGCCGTGACATTACTAAAGATGTTAAACGTATCATCCCCCGTGCCGCCGGTGACATCATCCGTGATATTGACCGTCGTACTGAAATTGAAGGTGTCATCGCCGACGTTGCCGAACACGTTGCCGGACACCAAGCTCGCATTGAAGTTGACGGTATCGTCCCCGGAACCGGCGTCGATATCGCCGGAGAGGTTCGCATTCAGATTGAACGTGTCGTCACCACTGCCGCCAAACAGGTTGGCCGTGACATCGAAATCCACATTGAACACATCAGTAGCTGAATCGCCGGACACTCCGCCGGAAACGAAGGTTGATGTATTGAAATTGAAGGTGTCACTGCCGAAGCCGCCGCTGAC
>MGYU01000099.1 GCA_001801885.1 Gammaproteobacteria bacterium RIFCSPLOWO2_12_47_11 | reverse complement strand
CTTATCAAACAATAATGAACCCAGGTCCCAATCTGACCCACAGAATCTACGTTCAAAAGTCTTGACGAGATCACCGGGTTCTGTTGTTGTTATTTCTTTAATATACAACATGAATCAAGATACAAGGTCTTGAATCTTGAATTGTATGTCTGCTCCTGGCCGTTAAGTGACGGTCGGAAATCGACCCTTTTGAGACGGTTGTAAATACTAAAAATCGTACACTGCCAGTTTCAAGTACTCCGGCCCCTTGATTCTTCAAAAACCATATAAGCCTGAGTTGCAAGTTATCCTTGTGATACCCTAGTCGATTTACAGCATAGGCAGCAAATTGCTCTTCTCTGTCTGGGAAAACTGGCGCCGCAGGCGTGTCCTGCGCAAACATAAAATACCTGCTGATCTGTGGGCTTTGACGATTAAACAGGTCCGGGCCGCGTCTCATTTATCTGTTGCTGATCGTGAACGATTACGCAATGTTGCTTCTTTATTCCTGCATGACAAATATATTGAACTGGCTCAAGGGATGGAACTCACCAATGCCATGCGTGTGCGAATTGCCTGTGAGGCCGCTATCCCTATCCTGAACCTGGACCTGGAACATTATCATGCATGGCATACGGTGATTGTTTATCCTGCACAGTTTGTATCGCATGAGGAATTTCGAGATGGAGCCGGTGTCGTCCATCGGCATCGGAGTGTCCGGGCTGGCGAAGCATGGCATCGCGGGCCTGTCGTAATCTCCTGGGAGGATGTGATCGAGAATGAGGACGCCAATAATGTCATTATTCATGAGGCCGCACATAAACTTGATATGCTGGATGGTGCGATGAATGGTCGACCGCCCATCCATCGCAGCATGAACCAGAGAGAATGGACTGCCGCATTCAGTGAGGCCTATGCCAGCCATGTGGCGGATGTTGATGCAGGCCGAAGGACCGAGATTGATGCCTACGCGGCAAAAAATCCTGCCGAGTTTTTTGCGGTTACTAGCGAGGCCTTTTTCGAGATCCCTGATGTATTGAAGCGTGTCTGGCCGGTTGTTTACATGCAACTGTCACTTTATTACCGGCAACAAACAGCAACGATGTAAAATAAAAAGGTGCCGTAATGGTAAAGCCTATATCTTCTGGGATTGTGAACTTCCGCTTCTGGGCCGTTATCGGACACTGTTAGACAGCTCAGGTACGAGCTATTACACATAATTCACTCATCCGTTACACAGCCTTCCGAGGCTGATTTCACGTTCTTGATGTATTTGTAAAGTGTGCCACGGCTCGCCTTGTAGGGCGGCATCTTCCATAGCGCACGACGCTTTTGCATATCCTCATCACTTACATTCACGCTGATCACATTATTTTTTGCATCCAGTGTGATTACATCACCATTTTTAATCAGTGCGACAGGTCCGCCCTCCTGCGCTTCAGGCACCACATGACCGACGATGAAACCGTGAGAACCTCCGGAGAAACGGCCATCAGTGATCATCGCCACATCAGCGCCGAGACCTGCGCCCATGATGGCAGATGTCGGTGTCAGCATTTCCGGCATACCGGGTCCACCCTTGGGACCTTCATAACGGATCACGATTACATCCCCTTTGGAAATCTGCTTGTCTTCCAGGGCCTTCAGCATGTCTTCTTCAGAATCATAGACCCTGGCCGGGCCGGAGAACATTTCACCTTCCTTGCCGGTGATCTTCGCCACCGAACCGCCGGGCGCCAGATTGCCTTTCAATATGCGCAAATGGCCGGTCTGTTTGAGCGGTTTATCCAGAGGATAAATGATTTTCTGTCCAGTACTTAAACCCGGAAGATCGGCGAGATTTTCTGCAATCGTCTTGCCCGTGACGGTCAAACAGTCACTATTGATGAGACCATTTTCCATCAGGTATTTCATCACCGCCGGAGTGCCGCCCACGTTATGCAGATCTTCCATCACATATTGGCCGCTGGGTTTCAGATCAGCGAGATAAGGCGTGCGATCAGTGACTGATGCAAAATCATTGATCGTAAGATCAACACCAACCGACCGTGCCATTGCAATCAGATGCAGCACGGCATTGGTGGAACCGCCAAGCACTGTCACCAGCACCATGGCATTTTCAAATGCCTCGCGAGTCATAATGTCGCGCGGCTTGATGTCATTCTCAAGCAGATATTTGATGGCCTTGCCTGCGTTCAGACATTCCTCGATCTTGCCCGGGTCAACGGCCGGCGTGGAAGAACTGTAGGGTAGTGACATGCCCAATGCTTCAATCGCGGATGCCATGGTATTTGCTGTGTACATGCCGCCGCAGGCTCCGGCACCCGGACAGGCTTTTTTCACAATCTCCAGCCGTTCGTTGTCATCAATTCTGCCGGAGATGAATTCACCATAACTCTGGAAAGCAGAAATGATGTCGATCTTTTTATCATGATAATGGCCGGGTTTGATCGTGCCGCCGTAGATCATCAATGCTGGCCGGTTCAAACGGCCCATCGCCATCACACAGCCGGGCATGTTCTTGTCGCAACCCGGTATGGAAATGTTCGCGTCATACCATTGCGCATTCATGACGGTTTCGATGGAGTCCGCGATCAGATCGCGTGATTGCAGGGAATAACTCATGCCGTCAGTGCCCATGGAAATACCGTCACTCACACCTATCGTATTAAAGCGCATGCCGACCATGCCCGCGGCTTGCACTCCTTCTTTTACCTTATCGGCAAGATGCAGGAGATGCATGTTGCAGGTGTTGCCTTCATACCAGACACTGGCAATGCCGATTTCAGGCTTGTCCATGTCTTCGGGTTTGAGACCGGTGCCATACAGCATGGCCTGGGAAGCACCCTGCGATTTCGGCTGCGTGATGCGCGAGCTGTAACGGTTCAGTTGTTTTGCCATTAGGGTTACCAATTTACCAAAGAATTGATTCAAGTATTAAAAAGGTGCGTTAGAATACCAAAAGAATACAAGGCTTGTCAGTGTAATATCAGGCAGGGATAGTGGCACGGATGTAAATCAAGGAGATTATTGCTGTCATTTCGAAGGAACAAAGTGACTGAGAAATCTTGCTTTTTTTCAGTTTTTAAAAGATTTCTCGCTAACACTCGAAATGACAAATTGAGCTAGTGTCGAGGCGGCATCACCTATTCAAAATAAAAAATTATGAACAACAACGTTCCCGCTTTTATGGAGAGTTTCTCCAGGCTGATTGCCACGCCGTCCGTCAGCAGCATCGATCCGCTGCTGGATCTGGGCAACCGGGAAATCATCGAACTGCTGGCGGACTGGCTGGCGGACCTGGGATTCAGGATAGAGTTGATGACGATACCGGAATATCCAAAAAAACTGAATCTGATTGCATGTCTGGGAAGTGGTGAAGGTGGACTGGTGTTGTCCGGTCATACCGATACGGTTCCTTTCGATGATGGCAAATGGCAGCAGGATCCGTTCACACTCACCGAACGGGACAACCGGCTTTATGGTCTGGGCAGTTCCGACATGAAATGTTTTTTCCCGCTGGTGATTGATGTGATCCGGAACATGGACCTGAAAAAACTACACCAGCCTCTTTATATCCTGGCTACGGCGGACGAAGAAAGCACCATGTCCGGCGCACAGGCTTTGGCGGATTCCGGACGCAAACTCGGGCGTTATGCAATGATAGGTGAACCCACCGGTCTCAAACCGGTGCACATGCATAAAGGCATTATAATCGAATCGATCAAATTAACCGGACAAGCCGGTCATTCCAGCAACCCGGCACTGGGCAACAGTGCCCTGGAAGGCATGTATGCTGTGATCAGTGGCTTAATGGCATGGCGCAAAAAAATACAGCAACAGCACACTAACGATCAGTTTGCTGTGCCGGTGCCCACCCTGAATTTCGGTAGCATACATGGCGGGGATAACCCGAACAGGATATGTGCGGAATGCACATTAATAGTGGATATACGCCTGATGCCCGATATGAAGCTTGAACCGGTCCGGGCGGAAATGCGCGAGGTTATTTCCCGGGCGGTAGAGGGTTCAGGGCTTGTGCTCGAGGTCCATTCCGTTTTTAATGGCGCCCCATCCATGCACACGGATCCCGGCAGCGAGATTGTCCGGCTGGCGGAAAAACTCTCCGGCCATGCTTCCGGTTCCGTCGCATTCAGCACGGAAGCGCCTTATCTGAACTCCATGGGCATGCAGACAGTCGTATTCGGCCCCGGGGACATTGATCAGGCGCATCAGGCGAATGAATACATTGCCATGGATCGTATTCAACCCATGCTGGATATTTTGCAGAAAATGATTGGACATTTTTGTGTTGAGGAAAACAGTTATGCCAACTAACGCTACTGAATTTGTACAGTGGTTCCGCTCTGCTGCGCCTTATATTCATTCGCACCGCGGCAAAACGTTTGTTTTGCATTTTGGTGGAGAGCTGATCGGGAGCCCGGTCTTCCCCAATCTCATCCATGATATTGCCTTGTTGAACAGCATGGGTATCAGGCTGGTTGTCGTTTATGGTGCCAGGCCGCAGATTGAAACACTGCTGGAAAAACAGAACATCAAACCGCGTCTGGTCAATGGCTTGCGCCTGACGGACAGTGCGGCCCTGAATGTCGTCAAACAGGTGGCCGGTACTTTACGCATACAGATCGAAGCCTTGTTTTCCATGGGACTGCCCAACTCGCCCATGGCACAGGCACGGGTCAAGGTGTCTTCAGGCAATTTCATCACTGCCAAACCCATCGGCATTATTAATGGTGTCGATTTGCAGTTCACCGGCACTGTGCGCCGCGTGGATACGGATTTGATCAAACATAATCTGCAGAACCAGGAAATTGTGTTGATTCCGCCATTGGGTTATTCGCCGACCGGCGAAGTATTCAACCTGAGTTCGGTTGAACTGGCCACACAGGTGGCCATCAATCTGCAAGCCGACAAACTCCTGTTCCTGATGGCGGAAGAAGGACGCAAGGATGAAGAAGGCAATATGATCGAACATTTATCACAGGACCAGGCGCAACTCCTGTTACAGGGCAAGAATCTGTCCGATGGTTCTTCCTATCTGCAATTAAGTCATGGATTACAGGCTTCGAAGAAAGGTGTGGCAAGAATACATTTTATCAACCAGAGTGTGGACGGCAGCCTGATGCAGGAACTGTTCAGTCGTGATGGTGTGGGCACGATGCTGAGTGCCATACCATATGATGATTTGCGCCCGGCAACGATTGAAGACATTGGCGGCATTCTTGAATTGATACAGCCGCTGGAAGAGCAGGGCGTGCTGGTGCGCCGTTCACGGGAAAAAATGGAAATGGAAATTTCAGATTACTCTGTATTAATCCGGGATGGTGCTGTGATTGCCTGTGCAGCATTGCACATGTACAAGGACGAAGCAGCAGCCGAACTGGCCTGCCTGGTTGTGCATGAAGATTACCAGCAACAATCGAAAGGCGAAGAGTTATATCTCAATGCGGAAAGCGAAGCGCGGAAAAAAGGCGCAAAGAAAATCTTTGTACTGACCACGCACGCCACACACTGGTTTCTGGAACAGGGATTTGAAGAAGCCACCATTGATGATCTGCCGGTCGTAAAGAAACAACTCTACAACTACCAGCGCAATTCAAAAGTCCTGATCAAAAATCTCGGTTAATCCAACCACCGTCATTATTAAATTCCCTCCCCCTTGACGGTGGACGACTGCATGGATGCAGGAGGTAGGGCGACGCAGGATGCCAAAGCCGAGGGTTAGGGTGGGGGTGAAATGTGATACAAGCATTTTCAGCATATTCTTGATTAGATGCCTCCTTCCCCCTTGCAGGGGGAAGGCTGGGATGGGGGTAGAATACTTACCTTTTACTGAAATGACAGAAATTGGGGTCGGGTCTTGCAATAACACATTTGAGAATAGTCTGAACTGACTATCAGACTGTAGAACTGAAACTAAACCGTCCCTTCCTTCTCTTCTTCGAGGATTTCGATTTTGATATCACCGGTTTCTTCGGTGACAACGACGTGGCCACCGTGTTCGAGTTTGCCGAAGAGCAGTTCTTCAGCCAGTGGTTTCTTGATTTTTTCACGGATGAGTCTTTCCATCGGACGTGCACCCATGATCTTGTCGTAGCCGTTTTCGGCCAGCCAGTCGCGGGCTGATTCATCCACATCCACAAAGACTTTCTTGCCATCCAGTTGTGCCTGCAATTCCACCAGGAATTTGTCGACCACATTTTTGATAGTGGATTTGTCCAGCGGATTAAACTGGATAATGCCATTCAGGCGGTTGCGGAATTCCGGGCTGAACATCTGTTTGATCACTTCCATGGAATCATGGCTGTGATCCTGTTGGGCAAAACCCATGGATGCACGGCTCATGCGGTCTGCACCGGCATTGGTGGTCATCACCATAATGACATTACGGAAGTCCGTCTTGCGGCCATTGGTGTCGGTCAATGTGCCGTGATCCATCACCTGCAACATCAGGTTAAATACATCCGGATGGGCCTTTTCCATTTCATCCAGCAGTAATACCGCATGCGGATGTTTGTTGACGGCATCGGTGAGCAGGCCGCCTTGATCGAATCCGATATATCCCGGCGGTGCGCCGATCAGGCGTGATACGGTATGGCGTTCCATGTATTCGGACATATCGAAGCGTATCAGTTCGATGCCCATGATCTGCGCCAGTTGCCGGGTGACTTCGGTTTTACCGACACCGGTCGGCCCGGCAAACAGGAATGCACCGATGGGTTGCTGCGGATTGCCGAGGCCGGAACGTGCCATCTTGATGGCGCTGGCCAGGGTATCAATGGCTTCATCCTGCCCGAACACCACCATCTTCAGATTGCGTTCGAGATTCAACATCACATCCTTGTCGGAGGTGGACACATTCTTGGCGGGAATACGTGCGACCTTGGCCACAATATTTTCAATATCGTTTACGCCGATCAGTTTCTTGCGTTTGGAGGGCGCCAGCAAACGTTGCGATGCACCGGCTTCATCAATGATATCGATGGCTTTGTCAGGCAGATGCCGGTCGTTAATATAACGATCCGTCAGTTCTGCAGCAGAACGCAGTGACTGGTGTGTGTATTTGACGTGATGATGTTCTTCAAAACGTGACTTCAGACCTTCCAGGATTTTTACGGTTTCATCTATGGATGGTTCGGCCACATCGATTTTCTGGAAACGCCGTGCCAGTGCCCGGTCTTTTTCAAAGATACCGCGATATTCCTGATAGGTGGTTGAACCGATACATTTCAGATCACCTGAAGCCAGGACCGGTTTGATAATGTTCGAGGCATCCATGACGCCGCCGGATGCCGCACCGGCGCCGATGATGGTATGAATTTCATCAATGAACAGTATTGAGTCTTTTGCTTTTTTCAGTTGCGCGATAATGCCCTTCAAGCGCTTTTCAAAATCACCCCGGTATTTGGTGCCCGCCAGCAAAGCACCCATGTCCAGTGCATAGATGGTGCTGTCAGCAAGGACTTCAGGTACTTCACCGTCCACTATCATCTTGGCTAGACCTTCGGCAATGGCTGTCTTGCCAACACCCGCTTCACCGACATAGAGCGGGTTGTTTTTACGGCGTCTGCAAAGTATTTGTATGGTGCGTTCGATCTCCAGTTGTCTGCCGATGAGCGGGTCAATCTTGCCCTGCATGGCCTGTGCATTGAGATTGAGAGCATACGCTTCCAGCGGGTTGGATCCTCCTTCATCCAGACGTACATCATCTTCTGCAGGGGATTCAGACATGCCACTCTGGTCTTCTTCGGGGATCTTGGCGATCCCGTGGGATATATAATTAACGACATCCAGCCGGGTGATATCCTGCTGTGCCAGAAAATAGGCGGCATGTGATTCACGTTCTGCGAAGATTGCGACCAGCACATTGGCACCGTTCACTTCCTTACGCCCGGAGGATTGCACATGAAACACGGCGCGTTGCAATACACGTTGGAAGCCGAGCGTCGGCTGTGTATCACGTTCATCATTCTTGTTGAGCAGCGGCGAGTTCTCAATAATGAATTTCGTCAGGTCATTATGCAATGTATTGAGGTTGGCGCCACAGGCACGTAATACCCGGGCAGCAGATGGATTATCCAGCAGGGCCAGCAATAAATGTTCAACCGTCATGAATTCATGACGTTTCTCGCGTGCTTCCCTGAATGCACTGTTTAGAGTCAGTTCCAGTTCTTTATCCAGCATAATAATTTTTCACCTTTATGCTTTTTCCATCGTACACAGCAATGGATGCTGATGTTCTCTGGAATAACTGTTTACCTGGGAAACTTTTGTTTCTGCAATCTCATGGGTAAAGATACCACAAATTCCTCTACCTCGTGTATGTACTTCCAGCATAATACGCGTTGCATTCTCCCTGTCTATTGAAAAAAATATTTCCAGAATATGTACAACAAAATCCATCGGTGTATAGTCATCATTATTCAGGATGACTTTATACATTGGCGGACGTTTGAGTCTGGGTTTGGCTTCCTGTAAGGCCAGACTGTCGTCGTGCTTGTGATTCAGTTTCTCTGTCATTTCTCTGTTTGTATTGAAATCTCTCAGGTTCAATCTAATTATACTTCCCCAGATAATTGTTTCCAGATGATCGATGATTTTAAAGGTCACTTGTAAAATAACCGGCATGATTCATACTCTGGACCACCTCACTCCAAAAGGAATTTATCAAACCATCGGTTGAAACAGTTTTTCTCATTAATCAGCAATATGCAGTTGCAGATTACTGTCTGGAGTTCGGCCAGTAACCCTGTTTCCTTGCAGGTATTAAACATGTAACGAAGTACTGCAACACATTATTTAACTTCATGTACTCCGCTTATCCACAGGCCATAGCCGGCTGTTTTTGGTGTATCCATGGACTGTAACTCCCTAATGTTATTATGTATTTGACTTTTTGTGCATTGCAACGTAATGTTCCGATTGTCTTAAGGCCATTGGTCAATCGACCATTTAAGTGAGTATGAATGTCCGTTATAACCTGATGAGGGTCAGAAGGAGATGTCTATGACTGCTTATGCACATACACAACCCGTGACCATGGGTGGCTTGGAAGTCCTGGGGATCATTACACCTGAATATCAGGAGATCCTGGCTCCGGCGGCCCTGGCCTTTGTAGAAGAACTGGAGCGGCGTTTTGGGGCGCGCCGGCACCAATTGCTTAATCTCCGCATCAAACGCCAGCATGCATTTGATGACGGTGAACTGCCTGATTTCTGGCCACAGACCAAAGAAATCCGTGAGAGTGAATGGAAAGTGGCTCCCATACCCGGTGATCTGCTGGATCGCCGGGTTGAAATGACCGGTCCCGTGGACCGCAAGATGGTGATAAATGGCCTCAATTCCGGGGCGAAGATGTATATGGCCGATTTCGAAGACTCATCGGCCCCGACCTGGAAGACCATGATCGATGGCCAGATCAATATGCGTGATGTGGTGAAAGGCACGATTTACTATACCAACCCGGTGGGCAAGCTCTATAAGCTTAACAAGGAAACTGCTGTATTACTGGTGCGCCCGCGTGGCTGGCATATGCGTGAAAAACATGTATTGCTGAATGGTGAACCTGTTTCTGCCAGTTTGTTTGATCTTGGTCTGTTTTTGTTTCATAACGCCAAAAACCTGATTGCAAAAGGCACCGGCCCCTATTTTTATTTGCCCAAGATGGAAAGTTATCTTGAGGCGCGACTCTGGAATGAAGTATTTGTATTTGCACAGGATTACATTGGTATTCCCAAAGGGACAATACGGGCAACAGTATTGATTGAAACCATCACTGCGGCCTTTGAGATGGACGAAATACTGTGGGAACTTCGTGATCATTCGGCCGGGTTAAATTGCGGCCGTTGGGATTATATATTCAGTTTCATTAAATGTTTTCGTAACCGGCCGGAGTTTGTATTACCGGATCGCAGCCAGATCACCATGGACACACATTTCATGAATGCTTATTCGGAATTATTAATCAAGACTTGTCATCGCCGTGGTATTCATGCCATGGGTGGAATGGCTGCACAGATCCCGATCAAGGAAGACGCACAGTTGAATGAACAGGCCATGGCCAAGGTCCGTGCTGACAAGGAACGCGAAGCCAGAAACGGTCATGACGGTACCTGGGTGGGACATCCGGGCCTGGTGCCGGTTGCCAGAGAAATATTTGATAAATATATGCCGCGCCCCAACCAGATTGATAACAAGAGAGAAGATGTACATGTTACCCAGGCAGATCTGTTGAAAGTGCCGGAGGGTACGATTACCCGGGAGGGATTTGAAAACAATGTCAATGCAGCACTGCGTTATACCGAATCATGGTTGGGTGGTCAGGGATGTGTGCCGATATTCCATCTGATGGAAGATGCCGCCACGGCCGAGATTGCCCGCGCCCAGGTCTGGCAATGGATACGGTATCCGAAAGGTGTGCTGGACAACGGCAAGAAGATCACCATCGAGATGTTTCGCGAGGCAATGGCCCGGCATCTGCTGAATATTCGTGATGAACTTGGTGATGAGGTGTATGAGTCACGTCACTATCAGGCTGCTGGAGAGTTGCTGGATCGGTTGATTACCAAGAAAGACCTGCCCAGCTTTCTGACCCTGGAAGCCTATGGGCATTTATGAGTCAGGCACCCGGGTAAATCTCAAGGATGACTTTTTCAGAAAATCCTGAGATTATGCCCTGCAAACTTTTTTAATCGAGGTATCTGTTGGACGCAGGAGAAAATGATGACAAGAAAAGAACAGATTAAACAGTTGGAGCAGGACTGGGCCAAAAACCCGCGTTGGAAAGGAACAAAACGCAATTACAGTGCAGAGGACGTCGTCCGTCTGCGCGGCTCGGTACAGGAAGAATATACGCTGGCACGCCGTGGTGCCGAGAAGCTCTGGAAACTGGTTAATGAAGAGGACTATGTTAACT
>MGYU01000098.1 GCA_001801885.1 Gammaproteobacteria bacterium RIFCSPLOWO2_12_47_11 | reverse complement strand
TAAAATAACGCCGCCGATACCCGCAATACACTCTGGTCAAATTTTAGCCAAATGCCCTTAATTATTGCCGGATATACACCCGGCCTTTCCGTTTCCCGCAATCATTGCGGGCAGAATATGCGCTCAACTTGATATAGATCAATTACCGGATGCCCCGCTGATTTTATATTAAAAAAGCACAATATCCGGTATTTACTGGCGGTATTGCATACAATTACACAGCAATCATGTCATGTCAGCTACCGGCAGCTTCGTGTTCTAACCGCATTGCAATAATACGGGCAAAAGAGCTGGATTTTCAAAGTGTTGATTCATATGAAAGGGGATATTCCGATTGAAAATTGTTAATTTAAATAACTCTTCTGCACCAGGTGAAATTCCGTTGCAATCCACATCACAGGATATCTGGGATCAGAAATACTGCCTGAAAGACAAGGATGGTTTACCGGTCGATAAATCCATTAATGATACTTATGACCGTGTTGCCCATGCCCTGGCAGATATAGAACAGACACAGGAAAAACGCGAACACTGGTACAAGGAATTTTTATGGGCACTGCAGCATGGCGCCATTCCGGCAGGCCGGATCATATCCAATGCCGGTGCCAGTGATTACAAGCCTGCTACCTCAACCATAAATTGCACTGTCTCAGGCACGATACGTGATTCCATGGATGATATTCTGGGCAAACTGCACGAAGCAGGCCTGACATTGAAATGCGGCTGTGGGATAGGTTACGAATTTTCAACCTTGCGACCCAGGGGTGCTTATGTTTCCGGGGCTGGTGCTCATACTTCCGGTCCGCTTTCCTTCATGGATATCTACGACAAGATGTGTTTTACCATTTCCTCGGCCGGTGGACGGCGTGGTGCCCAGATGGCGACATTTGATATTGGCCATCCGGATGTCCTGGATTTTATTCAGGCAAAACGCGAGGCCGGGCGGTTACGTCAATTTAATCTCTCACTGTTAATCACTGAATCTTTCATGCGTGCAGTCAAGGAGGATGCCTGCTGGCCGTTGGCCTTCCCGATTACCCGGCAGGAATTGAAAGATGAAAAAATTGAGCTTGCAGATACCGCAAAAATCATCTGGCGAGAATGGCCAATCGATAATGGCTATATCATGAATGGCAAAGGTGAAGTGGCATGCAAGATTTACAAAACGATTTCCGCCGGCGCATTATGGGATGAAATCATGCGCACCACCTATGAATATGCCGAACCCGGATTCATCCTGATTGACGGTGTCAATGAGCTTAACAACAACTGGTATTGTGAAAAAGTCCGTGCGACTAATCCATGTGTAACAGCTGATACATGGATTCATACTTCACAGGGCGCACGCCAGGTAAAGGATTTAATTGGGCAGCAATTTACAGCCATAGTGGATGGTCAAGCATATGCCAGCAGTGAGCATGGGTTTTTCTTTACCGCCAGTAAAGAAGTTGTCGTTTTGCATTGTGCTGATGGCCGTACATTACGGTTAACCAATGATCATCGTGTACGTCGTGTTACGCGTTTTACACGTTACAGTCTGGAAACTGAATGGTGCGAGGCTGGCAAGCTGAGTCAGGGAGACCTCGTTTTATTGCACAATCATGGTAATTTTAATGACTGGAATGGTTTTGGCAGTTATGAAGAAGGTTATCTAATAGGTTTGTTGCTTGGCGATGGAACATTAAAATCAGACAAGGCCATACTTTCAGTATGGAAACCTGCGGCAATAGTTAATGCACCTGATGCTGCATATAACTCTGGAGTGGATGCAATCATGGAAGAAGCTGAAATTGCTGCACGAACACTACCTCATCGCAGTGATTTTAATGGTTGGATGGAAATCAAAGGACGCAATGAATATCGTCTGTCTACAGCTGCGATTAAACAATTAGCTGAATCTCTGGGTATGTCTGCCAGACAGAAGAAGATCACACCGGCCATCGAAAAAACTTCTTCTGCATTTCATCGTGGTTTATTACGTGGTTTATTTGATAGCGACGGATCGGTACAAGGTTCACAAGCAAAAGGCGTGAGCATACGTCTTGCTCAATCCAATTTGGTATGTCTGGAAAGTGTACAACGTATGCTGTTACGTCTTGGAATAAATTCGACAATCTACCAGAACCGGCGTTGTTCAAGTCAACATAGTCTACCCGATGGCAAGGGTGGTTTCCGGGATTATCAAATTAAATCTCAACATGAACTGGTAATCACTGGTGAAAACCTGCTCACTTTTAACAAGATTATCGGCTTTTCAGATACCAACAAGGCAGAAAAATTGCGGCAAGCTTTATCCAGCTACCAGAGACAATTGAATCGTGAACGTTTTGTTTCTCGTGTCGTGAATGTTACTCCAGATAGAACAGAAAAGGTTTACGACGCACAGATACCCGGCATCAATACTTTTGACGCCAATGGTTTTCATGCTCACAATTGTGGCGAACAACCACTGCCGCCTTATGGAGCTTGTTTGCTCGGTTCTATCAATCTTGCACAATTTGTCCTTATACCTTTTACGGAAAAAGCTGCATTTGACTGGGATACCTTCCGGCGTGTGGTGAGGATCTTCACCCGTATGCTGGACAATGTGGTTGAAATAAACGGTCTGCCGCTTGAATTACAGCGTAATGAAATTTTCAGGAAACGCCGTCACGGCATGGGCTTTCTCGGACTTGGATCTGCACTTGCCATGCTGCGTTTGAAATATGGCGATGCTGCATCGCTTGAATTTACTGAAAAGGTCAGCCGCGAACTGGCGTTGATTGGCTGGGAAACAGGTATAGAACTTGCGAAAGAAAAAGGGCCTGCACCCATCATGGAAGAACCATTCACTATTACAAATGAAATGCTGAGGGTAAGGCCGGAATTAAAGAAAGACGGATATAAAGCAGGCGATACTGTCAAAGGAAAGGTATTACATGCACGCTATAGCCGTTACATGCAACGCATTGCTGCTATCGCACCGGAATTGATCGAGGAAATGGCAGAAACTGGATCGCGGTTTACCCATCACAGTTCGATTGCGCCTACCGGCACAATTTCATTATCCCTGGGCAACAATGCCAGTAACGGGATAGAACCTACTTTTTCACATCATTATTCAAGGAATGTGATCCGTGCAGGAAAAAAGACTAAAGAAAAAATGGATGTGTATTCTTTTGAATTACTTGCTTACCGCACACTTGTCAATCCGGGCGCATCTCCGGATTCAGATAATCCCGATATCCGCCTGCCGGAATATTTTGTGACTACCGATGATATAACGCCCAAACAGCATGTCGATATCCAGGCGGCCGCACAGAAATGGATAGATTCATCGATTTCCAAGACGGCCAATGTGCCGGCAGATTTTCCGTTTGCTGATTTCAAGGACATTTATCTCTATGCCCACGATCAGGGACTGAAAGGTTGCACTACTTTCCGATTCAATCCGGAGGTCTTCCAGGGGGTGCTGATCAAGGAAGAAAATCTTGAAAATACCCTGTACAGTTTTACTCTGGATACAGGTGAAGTAATCAAGGTGAAAGGTAATGAAATCATTGAATATGATGGTGAACAGCATACGGCCGCCAACCTCTATGATGCATTGAAAGAAGGGTATTACGGAAAATTCTGAAAACGGAGAACAATAGTGACAATCAAGATAGACAGAAAAATAGTTGATTGCAGCGTGGTCAAAGAACCAGATCAGCCGGCAATGACCACTACAGATACCGCCATGCCACCTGCTGCTGTTACTAATGTCGTGCATATGCACGAAAAACTGAAACGGCCACAGATGCTGCATGGGACCACTTACAAGATTACTACTCCGCTTTCCGAACATGCGTTATACGTGACCATCAACGATATTATTCTGAATCCTGGCACGAAGCATGAATTACGGCGCCCGTTCGAATTATTTATCAATTCAAAAAACATGGATCACTTCCAGTGGATAGTCGCAGTGACCCGGATCGTCTCTGCAGTATTCCGCAAGGGGGGAGACGTGACTTTTCTCGTTGAAGAACTCCGGTGTGTATTTGATCCACATGGTGGCTATTTCAAAAAGGGAGGTAAATTCATGCCTTCGCTGGTAGCCGAAATCGGAGATGTACTTGAGAGTCACCTGATCATGATCGGCCTGTTGAAGAGTGATCAGCTTGATAATAATCAAAAGAAATTGATACAGGAAAAACGGGCCGAACTGGAAAAAAGACACCCGGAATCTGTCAATACTGCAACCGGTGCATTCCCGGAAAACGCAACTCTGTGCAAAAAATGTCTGACCAAGGCCATGATCTTTATGGATGGTTGCCTGACCTGCCTGAATTGTGGTGAATCGAAGTGCAGTTAGGATAACCCATAATCGAATTACGATGCTAACTGCCACTGACCACCGCCGGGACCGGCTTGGACTGAATTACATCTATCCGGTTGTTTCGCGCCGCGCAGGCGGCCTGTCCATTGGCATCAACCTGAATACCAACAATGCCTGCAACTGGCGCTGTATCTATTGCCAGGTACCCGGCCTGTGGCGCGGCAAAGCCCCCGATGTTGACCTGCAAACGCTGGCACATGAATTAAATAGTGTACTGACCGATATATTGCAGGGAGATTTCTGTTCACGCTATCAATTACCGGCGGCGTCAGACTCTCTACGGGATATCGCCATCTCCGGCAACGGTGAACCGACCAATTCGGGAGTTTTCGCGCAGGTTGTTGAACTCATCGGTAGTACTGCCGGAGAATTCGGGTTACTCAACAAAATCAAAATAGTATTGATTACCAACGGCAGCCAGATATACCGTCCGTCAGTAAAAAATGGCATTACACGCCTGTCACAAATAAACGGAGAAGTATGGTTTAAGTTCGACAGTGCAACAACTGCAGGACTCCGATCTATCAATAATACAGGCGTCCCGGTTGCAAGGCTGCGCAGGAACCTGGAGACGGCGGCGAAACTCTGCCCCACCTGGATACAGACCTGCGTGTTTGCTTTGGATGGCAGACCACCAGCCGTTGCTGCACAAGAGCTCTACCTGCAATTTATTTCTTCTCTTATGGAAAACAGAATTCCGCTCAAAGGCATACTGCTTTACGGAATTGCGCGCCCATCACAGCAACCTGAGGCGTCCCGCCTGACACGACTACCTGCGGACTGGCTGGCGCAATACGCGGCACGGCTCCGTAGCACGGGCATTGAGGTGAAGGTCAGTGTGTAACGGCCGTGCTTGATAAACAGGCCATGGCTGTGTTATGCCCGGGAAACCAACCGGCGTGTCCTGATAGAAACCGATGGTGGATAGTGCAGGTATTGCCCGTGCCTTGATCGCCTTCAAAAACGCGTTTTACAAAAAGTTTGTGGTATCAAAAGTCAGCGTCATTGAGGAAAACGGCAACAGGGCGTTTATGGCAGGGTCTCATTGATAACAACTTTTATAGCGGCAATTTCATCCACTGTAACTACACTACTTGTTCCCTGCAGATCTCCGCTTACTGGCATGGCATTACCGCTTTTGGATACACGCGCGCCCACCACGATCTGTTTGTAAAGAGACAGACTCATTTCAGGGGACATTGCCATGGAATCATCCAGCGTCACCTTAAGAGGCAGATCCTTCACCTGTTTGCGGACAATAGCCAGCGGCATGCGCGGTCCTTCTGCAGCACGTGCAAAAATAAAGACTGTATCCTCTCCATCAGCTTTTCCTGAGAGTGCAGTATCCAGGGTGACCTGTACCTCGATAGATGAGGAGGATTGAAGGGGCGCAGCAGACTCCGTGATGCTCGCGGAATTATCAGCGGCAACAGGACTATCTATTGTCGCAGCCAGCGCAGTACCCTGTTTGATTTGGGCAATATTCTCCTGCAATGCTCTTGCATCCTGGCTGTCCGGTGGCAGTTGATTTAGCACCCTTTCCCAGTATTGCAGTGCCTGCATATGGTTACCCTGCTCCAATGCGGCATATCCTGCAATCCACAGTGCCTTGGGTTCATCGGGATCGGCCTGTAAGGCAAGCGCGATCACATCCAACGCCTCCTGTGTGAATTTGTCGTCATTGGCCACAATCAGAACTTCAGCCAGGTCGGCGAGTAGTGGTGCTTTATCGCCGACCAGTTCATGAACCTTGCGGTAGGCTGCAACCGCATCGTCAAACCGGTTCATTACAAAATATGAGCGCCCCAGCATGCTCCATCCCTCGGCATCATCCGGTTGTTCCTGCAAGCGGTTTCTGAGACGCTCTACCATTTCTTCGCTGGAATGCATTTCTTCACCTGATGCCTGTTGCGGACCTGCATCCGGTTGAGCACCAATCAATTCGGACTCGCCCTGCATAAGATAATAGCTTGCAACGAACAGCGGTAATAAAACAGCAATTGATACCACCGTCACGACAGGGCGTCTGGATATTTTGTTATTCTGGTGTTCTTTACCGGTTTTAACATCGATGAGTAATTGTTGTTCCAGTTCGCGTACTGCATTCTCAAAATCCTCCTGGCTCAGACTGCCTGCATTCAGGGCATCCTGTAATTCCTGCAAATGTTCCTTGTGTATACGTACATTATGTTTTTCCCGTGTAACCTGATCCTGATGATATTGGTGGCGGACGAGCGGGACCAGCACAAAGGCAAGAGCAATTATCAGCATGCAGATGGTGACTGACCAGAAAATAATCATTTTTGTCCTTTCTCCTCAATATCTTCCAAAAGACTGCTTGCATACCGGTGTTCTTCCCCGGTCAGCTTTTGTACTTTCTGTTGACGCAATAATGAACGCGCGAAGAGAATCCCGATCAGCAAAAAGATTACCGGACCCAGCCAGAGAAGATAAGTTGTCGCCTTGAATGGCGGACGGAACAAAATAAAATCGCCATAACGCGCAACAAGATAATCGATAATTTCTTCATTGCTGTCACCATTTTGTATCATGCCGTAAATTTCCTTTTTCAGGTCCTTCGCCAGATCGGCATTGGAATCAGCAAGGGTTTCATTCTGGCAAACCAGACAGCGTAACTCCTCTGTCAGCCTGGTAAATCGCTCCTCCTGCTTCGAATCCGCAAACTCCAGAATTTCGACTGCAATCAGTACGGAAGGCGCTGATAACAGGAAAAAATAAAACAATGGCAATATTACACGCTTCATGTGCTGGCTGCTTTAAGCTGGTTAATGAAGGGCATGATTTTTTTATTCAGAACCTCTTCAGTGATCGGACCGATTTGCTTGTAACGAATTATACCGTTCTGATCGACTATGAATGTTTCAGGGACCCCGTAAACACCAAAATCAATGCCTACCTTTCCTTCCAGGTCATAGGCACTGGTGGTGTAGGGGTCACCATAATAAACCAGCCAACGCAGGGCATCTTCACGCTGATCTTTATAATTAAGACCATAGATAGCCACCTGGCCGCTTTTTGCCAGTTCCATCAAGACCGGGTGTTCTGCACGACACGCAACACACCAGGAGGCCCAGACGTTCAGAAGCAATACCTGCCCCCGCAGATCGGTGGAACCTAATGTCTGATCCGCCTCATGCAACTGTGGTAATGAAAACGCCGGCATGGCCTTGTCAATCAGCGGTGAAGGCACCAGTCGCGGATCTTTTGTTAACCCGATTGCCAGGACGACGACAAGAACCACAAACAGCACAAGGGGGAACGACTTTTTTTGCATTTAAACCACCTTTGATGCTGCAGTTATTTGATCAGGGATTTCATTGTCCAGTGAATTTGTTCGCGGTTGCAAAACAGTACGATAACGTTTGTCGGTAATTACCAGCACACCACCCAGGGCCATAAAAATAGCGCCCAGCCAGATCCAGCGCACAAAGGGCTTGTGATACATGCGTATACTCCAAGATCCATTTTCCAGGGGTTCTCCCATGGAAACGTAAAGGTCCCGGGTAATACCGGCATCGATGCCGGCCTCGGTCATGGGCATGTCACTCCGAACATTGTAAACACGTTTCTCCGGATGCAGTATGGAGACCTGTTTGCCGTTTTTAAGTATTTGCATTTCTGCCTTGTAGGCGCGGTAATTGGAGCCGTTGGCTTCACTGATCTGCACGAGATGGAAGGTATAACCCCCAAGTTCGACACTGCTTCCGGGAGTCATCGATTTATGTATTTCGCTGCTATATAAACTGGATATCGTGATCCCGATAATGGTGACTCCAAGACCGATGTGAGCAAGCGACATCCCGTAAAATGAACGTGATAGTCTGCGCAGTGACAACCAGGGATTATTCTGCTTAAAAACATGATGATATACACTGATCAGGTTTCCAAATATTACCCAGGCGGCGATTCCAACTCCAACGGCGGCCTTCAGCGCTGTCAAATCAGTCAGCACCATAAAAATCAGAATGCCGATAGTAATACTGCCGAAGGCTGCAAACTGGAGATGTCTGGCGATGCGTTTCAATTCGTCCTCTTTCCAGTGTATCAAGGTACCGATAACCTGGAATATCGCAACGAGCGTCATCAATGGAATAAACACCGTATTAAAATAGGGCTTGCCTACAGACAATTTTCCCAGATTCAGTGCATCCAGTACCAGGGGGTAGAGTGTGCCGAGCAATATTGTTGCCATGGCAACGACCAGCAGTATGTTGTTGACCAACATGAACGTCTCACGTGAGAGCGGTTTGAAGCTGCCTCCTCCCAGATTGCCCGGGGCCCGCAAGGCAAAGAGGGTCAGTGATCCACCGATGACCACACCCAGGTAGCACAGAATAAATATACCCCTGGCCGGGTCAGTCGCGAAGGCATGTACTGACGTCAATACACCGGAACGCACCAGAAATGTACCCAGCAGGCTGAGTGAGAAGGCGCAGATAGCAAGCAGGATAGTCCACTGTTTGAAAACACCACGCTTTTCTGTGGCGGCTAGCGAATGTATGAGAGCTGTCCCGACGAGCCAGGGCATGAATGAGGCATTTTCCACCGGATCCCAGAACCACCATCCGCCCCAACCTAATTCATAATAGGCCCACCAGCTACCCAGTGCGATACCAATGGTCAGAAAAATCCAGGCTACTACAGTCCAGGGCCGGGCCCAGCGGGCCCATGCAGTATCAATACGTCCATCCAGTAATGCAGCAATAGCCAGACCAAAGACCACTGAAAAACCAACATACCCCATGTACAACATCGGCGGATGCAGGATCAGACCGATGTCCTGTAACAAGGGATTGAGATCAGATCCATTTTGTGGTGAGGGCCACAGCCGCTCAAACGGATTTGAAGTGAGCAGCATGAATAACAGAAAACCAATGCTGAGTATTCCCATAACGCCCAGGACTCTTGCAACAAAAGTCTCGGGCAGATTGCGACTGAAAATACTGACTGCCAATGTCCACAAGCCCAGGATGAGGGCCCATAATAATAGTGAACCTTCGTGCCCACCCCAGACCGCAGAAATACGATATTGCAAGGGGAGAAAGCTGTTTGAATTCTGGGCCACATACATCACAGAAAAATCATTGTTGATGAATGAATACATCAGGCACAAAAATGCAATAGCAATGAAAAAGAATTGTCCCCGTGCAGCCGGGCGGGCCAATGCTATCCATAGCGGATTACCACGTGCAGCACCCGCAATGGGGAAGAAAGCCTGTATGCAAGCAAGCGCCAGGGCGATTATCAAGGCAAAATGACCGATTTCAGGTATCATGATTATCTAATCTCATTAATTTTCGGTAACAGCGACATTATTAATACACAGGACTGTAACTTTAACATCGCAAAAAACATAGTAATTTATCTTAATCTACCGGTTCGACCAGTTAAGTTTTGTAAATGTTATTTCTATCCCGGACCTTATACGTGGAACAGGAAGACAGGCATCAGATACCTCGGGATATACCAACACAATTATCCGGGTAATAATTTCAGGGAAATATTTGGTGCGGTAAACAGGTTGACGATATTATATATCATTTATGTTGGTTCATTTTAACATGATATAACCTCACTTCACCCCGGTATGCATTTTCTGTCTGATTTTTGAAAAATTACCATATATATCTATTAGTTGTGACATTCGTGGCAGAAGCTGTATCGCCTGTCCCTTGGTGATTCTTTTGCAATTTCATACATCCTTTATATCAGAAATCAGGGCTACCGAAAAATTACCCGGATCTGGTCAATGGCCGGGACATTTATAACTATTACTGCTATCAATTTTTCATACTGCAGCAAACAGCTGGCCTGATCACAAGCGTTTTACCAACGCCTTCCGCGTTGCTGACAAGATCGTTGAGGAACTGGGTGATCTCAGGTTATAAGGAATTTCACTTTAATTCGGTCAACCTCGATATCATCCTTCTCGTCTGTAATGGCCCCTGCTTGACAAAGCCGGTGTATAACTGAACAAGGTCAGCCCCGGCCTCCAGGGATTGCCGGATATCATCAACAGTGCGAAGGACATCCGGGCGTTTTTTCCGGGGGATCATTAGATTGAGAGGTTCCGCGCTTCATGCGCGGGTACCTTTTCTTTGCTTGTCCTAAAGAAAAGGTACGAAAAGAAATGACACCCCGATGACTCGACCTGCGGTTTCCCTCGTCAATGAGCAGTTATAACGGGTCGCGCCGATTCGGCATCCATGCCTCAGCGCCGCTTATTTGTGCATCCGGCACAAATGACCCTATAACTTCTCATCTCCTCGGCGAGTCATAAGGGGGAATTGAACAAAATATTGGGTCTATCTTGTCGTAGCGGTTACAATTAAATCACTCCGGCACCTTTAATTGGTATATACACTGCCTATGAATATCGTAATTTTCTCGATGTGCTATCTCTAAATGCTATTGATGCATTGTTAGCAATAGTGCCAACAGAATACTGCATTATGTCATTAAAATAATGATGAATAGCTTGTCAATTATGAAGATAAAATTTAATTGGAATGCACTATTTTTGTTAATGCTAGTCGTTGGTGTCGTTGTTTTTATTATTCTAGATTACATTGAAACTAGGCCATATGAAGGTGATGTTTCTACTATAGAAGGAACAGTTCAAAAGAGCGTTTACGTATCTCGCGGAACTATAACAGGGAAATCATTTACAAGAGTATATTTAGACGATGGCAGAACTTTTAAAATGCCTTTAGGAGAAATGATCCTATTGCAAAAAGGAGATATAGTCTCTCTGTCTGTTCCTAAGGAGTTAGTAGATAAAAATATTGATGATATTAGGGTAATTGAATACGATGTTAAAATAAATGTGCTGGAGTGATTTATTTTTAACCACTCATATTATGAGATAGACAACAACGATAAACCTTGCCAGCATGGAACGCACACATCTCAACATCTTCAATCCAACCACCACCTTCGCCTACGACAAAGTGGGGAATGTCACCCAGACGACTCTGCCGAATGGCAGCTTCCTCCAGAATACCTACGATGCGGCGCAGCGTCTCACTGCCGCGGGAACAATCGGGGACAGACCCTGACGAATCCCCACAAAATTGTGTAAAAAGTTGATCAAAAACAACCGGTTACTAAAAGTCTGTTATGAAAAAATGAACCTGCATGATGAATTTCGATCTGATCCGGTGACAAAACCATTCATAACGAGGTTATCACCATGCAGGCCAAAAAAATGTTACATCAAATGCTCAAGAAAAGCTGCCCACAAATACACACCTGTCGATTATCTGCCTTGATGGACACGGTTGAGTCGTTGGTTTATGGGCAAACTTTGACGGTCACCGGTTTGGGTCGTGCTTCCTTACGTAACATCAGCATGAAACACAGCATAAAACAAAGCGACCGGCTCATCGGTAACCCTCATTTGTATGAGGAACGGTGGGCAATTTATCAAACCGTTATGCAGCGATTAATGGGTAACACTCAGCGGCCTGTTATTTTGATTGATTGGTCGGACTATACCTATGACCGGCGCCATCTTATTTTGCGTGCCTCCGTGCCTGTTGGCGGCCGGGCCTTGACGCTTTATGAAGAAGTCCATCCGTATCACTGTTATGGCAACAGCAGGGTTGAAAAGTGTTTTCTCATGGCATTGCAGGGCCTGTTGCCGGCACAATGTACGCCGGTGATTGTCACGGATGCAGGCTTTATCGGGCCGTGGTTTCAGGCCGTGTCGAAGCTGGGCTGGCATTATATTGGACGTCTGCCGAAAAGCTTATTGTATCGGGAAGCAGCGCAAGGAAGCTGGCTGAAATGCAAGGACTTGTTTGACCAGGCCACCACGAAACCGCGCTACGTTGGCGAAGTGGAATTAGTCCGTTCCAATCCCTTGATGTGTCATTTGTATGATTATCGTCATCCCCGTCAAGGACGCCATAAAATGACCGTGCATGGCCGGAAATCACAATCCAGGCACAGCAAAAAGAATGCACAAAGGGAAGCTTCCCCCTGGATAGTGGCATCGTCGTTGAGTCCGGATGATGCCACTGCACAACAGGTCATACAACTTTATCGTACGCGGATGCAGATCGAAGAAGCGTTTCGGGATATAAAAAATCATCGCACCGGTTTTGCGCTTTCCGATACCCGTACCCGTTCTCCACAACGATTGGCCAATTTACTCCTGGTGGGCATGTTGGCAACGTTAATCATCTGGCTCATGGGAAGACTGGCAGAAGAAAAACAATGGCATTATCGCTTTCAAGCCAACACCGTAAAAACACAACGCGTATTATCCTTGTTTTACCTGGGTTGCCTGTTGCTGGTTCAGGGACAATACAATTTTACGCAACATGAATTACTTCACGCCATTACACTTGTGCAAAATGATATGTTAAGGCAATGGCTATCATGATTTTCGTGGGGATCACTCAGGGTCTGTCCCTGATTTCCTCGCTGCATCGCAGCCTTTACTTAGAACAGGTAATCAGCATTTAGCCGGACTTTTTTTATGTTGTGTTCTTGAATTCGGGGCGTATATTGTCGGTAGATTCCAGAGGCTAGGCCGAGGAGAACACAAATGACCTTAGAAATAATTCGCGACACCCTGGCATGGTGCTCACTGATTAATATTGTATTGCTGGCTTGGTGGTTTCTGGTTTTCTGTCTTGCGCATGACTGGACGTATCGATTCCATTCAAGGTGGTTCAAGGTCCCGGTAGAGGCATTCGATGAGATGCATTATGGGGGAATGGGGTTCTTCCTGATGGGTATTGTCCTGTTCAATCTGGTGCCATATCTCGCGCTGCGCATAGCCGGATAAGAAGCACAGCATCATTAAGCAGCGACCAAATCACTGACGTGCATGGATGATGTGCAGGGATGCACGAATGTCGCGATGATATGGATATCAAAGAGCGACTGCACTAATGCCACAAAGACACG
>MGYU01000097.1 GCA_001801885.1 Gammaproteobacteria bacterium RIFCSPLOWO2_12_47_11 | reverse complement strand
GCATGATCGCGCAGGCAATGGCCATCTTCGAGCAAAAGAATGCTTTCCTGCGGCAATTGTTCAACGGTGTAGTGTTCCGGGTCGATGAGTTTGGTGTCCTTTCTGCAAGCCAGATAAAAATGGTCCCGGAACAAGGTCATACTTTCTACATTCTTCAGTGCGTAGGGCAAGGCGATGAGGATGACATCCAGCTCACCCTCCATGAGGGAGGCATAGACCCGATCAGTCTGGTCTTCCGTGAGATAGAGTTCCAGCCCGGGATAACTCTTGCGCAGTTTCGGTAACAATCCCGGTAATAAAAACGGGGCGATGGTCGGGATCACGCCGAGGTTCAGTTGACCGGACAGGGGTAGTTGATTCTCACGGGCAAGATCCACCAGGCCTTCCAGATCACGCAGTACCAGCCGCGCCTGTGCAGCGACCTCTTTGCCTATATGCGTAATAGTGACTTTCTTGTTCGTTCGATCAACCAGTTGGGTATTGAGTACGGATTCCAGTTCCTGGATGGCCACACTGAAGGCCGGTTGTGAAACGAAACAGGCCCGCGCCGCCTTGCTGAAATGGGTATGCTTCTCCAGGGCGATGAAATAACGCAGTTGCTTGATGGTGGGCAGATTCATGATTATTCAGTGTATTTATGGCCAATAGTTTATTAATAGATTTATTCTATTATAGATATAGATATTATGCATTTCATTTATTATGGACTAATCTTTAAGATGTCCTTCAACAAACATTCAGCAAGAAAAGGAAGAAACTTATGAGCATCAATATTGGTATTGCCGAAAAAGACCGTAAAGCCATCGCCAGGGGCCTGTCCAAGGTGCTGGCTGACAGTTATACCCTGTATCTGAAGACGCATAATTATCACTGGAATGTGACGGGGCCCATGTTTAATACATTGCACCTGATGTTTGAGGGTCAATATACCGAACTGGCCACGGCCGTTGATGCGATTGCTGAACGTATTCGCGCACTGGATGAACCTGCGCCAGGTTCCTACAAGGCTTTTGCTGCGCTGACCGGGATCAAGGAAGAAACCAAAGTGCCGGGTGCTGAAGAAATGATCCGGCAACTGGTGATTGGTCAGGAAACGGTCGTCCGCACTGCCCGCGAAGTCTTCAAGGTCGCGGAAAAAGCGAGCGATGAACCAACCGCAGATTTACTGACACAGCGCATGCAGGTGCATGAGAAGAATGCCTGGATGTTGCGGAGCATGTTAAACGGCAAGTAACAAATCTTCGTGATTGGTGATTGGTGATTGGTGATTCGGTAGATACCGGATTACAACCTACTAATCATTGATCACCAGTTACAAATTACCAACTTTTATCAACCTTTAACTTAAAGGAGAGTGTTTATGTTTCAAAATAAAGAAGGACAACGCGTCCCTGAAGTGACTTTCCGTACCCGGAAAGACCATGAGTGGGTCAATGTAACGAGCAAGGACATCTTCGGCGGCAAGACCGTTATTGTTTTCTCGCTGCCCGGTGCATTTACACCAACCTGTTCATCTTCACATGTGCCGCGCTATAACCAGTTGGCACAGGTGTTCAAAAAACATGGCGTTGATGAGATCGTTTGTATCTCGGTCAACGATGCCTTTGTGATGAACGAATGGAAACTGACGCAGAATGTCGACCGGATTACGTTCCTGCCTGATGGCAACGGTGAATTTACAGAGGGCATGGGTCTGCTCGTTGACAAAAATGATCTTGGTTTCGGCAGACGGTCCTGGCGTTATTCCATGCTGGTAAAAGACGGTGTTATCGAGAAGATGTTCATCGAACCGGACAAGGCCGGCGATCCGTTTGAAAACTCCGATGCGGACACCATGCTGGCCTACATTGCACCGAAGGCTGTGAAGCCGCTGGATGTGACGGTATTTGCCCGTAAGGGATGTGTTTATTGTGCCAAGGCCAAGGGCCTGTTGCATGATGCAGGTATTGAGTTCGAAGAACTTTCATTGAACCAGGACTACACCGACCGTACCCTGCGCGCAGTGGCCAATGCCATGACTTATCCGCAGGTCTTCATCAATGGTGAACACATTGGTGGTGCGGAACAGCTGGAGCAGTGGTTAAGTGATAAACAGGTAAAAGCTGCATAAGTACTTGCTCCATCTGTTAGTAAAATTGTAACGATACGGTGGGCCGGGAACAGACCGGCCCACTGTTTTATTTATCAATCTCAATATATTTAAACAATACAGAAAATAATTCTATTATTCCCTACACCTGGTTTTTCGATCCATACAATGATTAATTCAGGTGTGGTAACCCCGTGCCCGGTCAAATAAATCTGTAATCCAGAAGACCTGCGCACCAACAGCAGCGAGCGGCAATAATATCCAGGTAATATTAAATACAGCTAACAACAAAACTATCAGGCAAAAATCAGCGCGACTGAGTTCATGGAAGATATATATACTCCAGTCGATCCAGTCTTCAGGTTGTTTAGGCTCAATTAAATACTCTTCCCTGCTTTTGACCCCTTCTTTTCTTTTCAGCCGGGCCTCGTTTATCTGTTCAACCCAGAAATCAATCGCGGCGCCCAACGCGGCTGCCAGGCCCAGCCAAAACCAGATCTGCTGGCCACTGACACTGGCAGTACCATATCCCAATGCCAGGAAGAAACAGGTATCTACAGTTGAATCTACTATATCATCAAGGCGGGCACCGAATTCAGATGACAGCTGCTTTATTCTTGCTATCTCCCCATCACAATTATCGAGGACGTAGGACGCCACCAGTAACAACCCGCCCAATACACCCAGGGACCAGTTTCCGGATATAAAAAGTCCGGCGCCACCCAGTCCCGATAAAAGTGAAACGATCGTGACCTGGTTAGGTGTAACCGGGCACCGTAACAGGACTAATGTAAGCCGGTAGGAAATATGACGAACCAGGGGGAAAATGTGTTTTGGTTTTTCGAGTTGTTCAGTATTGTATGTTAATGTCCCCATTCTGGATGATAATGCCCTTTGATTTATTTTAATTCACACTGGAAAAACAGATTTTGTCGCATATTTTTTATAAACCTATCTCAAAATTATTTTCCGGTTTTGTTGACGGGAAAATTTGCAATCACACCTTCCCCCTGGCAGGGGGAAGGTTGGGATGGGGGTTGAGTTTCAGCCATTCCAGAGATTTCACCCCCTCGGCAACTGCTCCCGGCGTTGCTCTAACTCCTGCATCCATGCAGTCGACCTTTGCCCTCCCCCTCAAGGGGGAGGTAGTTAATTTTGAGATAGGTTCATGTTACTTACTGCATGATTATCACATGTAGTACTAGAAAATATAACTATAAAAAAATAAAATTCCTGAACCGGATTATTCATTAATGTACATAATGTCCTACCTTGGCCTGCTGTTGGGCCTGATTATACTTACCCTGCTTCTGGCCTGGTTTGGACTCCGGGAAATACTGGACCTGTTATTGACTTCCGGCTGGAAATTATTGCTGTTACCGGTTGTTTGGAGTCCCGCCCTGATTGTCGCTTCATATTCCTGGCAATTTTTATTCGATGCGAACAGGGGCCCCTCATTCTTAAATTTACTGGCGGCAAACTGGATGGGACGTGCCATAAACACCCTGCTTCCTGTTGCCACGATTGGTGGTGAAATTGCAAAAGCCAGGTTAATTACACTCTGGGGATGCAGGGGAATCGACGCCACTGCGTCTGTTCTGGTGGACAAAACCGTACAGGCCCTGGCCCTGATCCCATGGGGCATTATCGGTATTATTTTATTGCTTGCCCTCACGCAGGATAACCAGATAGCAGCCCCTGCGTTAATCGGTTTTTCCCTGCTCGCCATGGGTATTGGCGGTTTTATCCTGGTGCAGCGTGCCGGCATGTTCGGGAATCTTGCCAGGATCATGAACAAATTTTACCGTTCAGACAGATGGCCGAATATTTCAGATCACGCCAGGGAAATTGACCAGCTGGTACTTGATCTATACAGCAACCACCGCAAATTCATGCTTTCTGTCATATTGAAAACAGCCAGTCTGATGCTGGAAACATTTGAAATCTGGCTTGCCTGTTACCTGATGAACCATAACATAAGTTTCATCGAGGCCTTGATGTTGAAGAGCCTGGTTTCCACAGTGAACAATATTGCGTTTTTTATTCCTAATGCCTACGGTATCCAGGAAGGCGGATTTATCCTGTTTGGCGCCCTGCTTGGTATGTCACCGGATTTTTCTCTGGCACTGTCACTGGCAACCCGTATCCGTGAAATATGCATAGACTTGCCCGGCGTAGTGACCTGGCAAATTATTGAAAGTAGACAGTTTATAAATAAAAAACAGAAGGACTATAAAACTTAATATTATCTTAATAATTCACTATTGATAATCAGGCAGGTAAAATTGATAATAAGGCGAACAAATGAGTTACACCATCCATCAGGTCCTGCCTGTTCCGTTATAACAACAATGCGATCCAGATAATATAATGATATTAATCGGCTTCATTTATTTGCTGTCCCTTGGATATCTCCTGCTGGCTTTTGCCTGCCTGGAAAAATTTCACCGGTTCAGGAAAAATTCACACCCTTCCAGCCACTTCCAGCCCCCGGTAACCGTCATTAAACCAGTCTGCGGACTTACCCCTGAACTGGAAGAAAATTTGCTGTCTTTTTGTCTTCAGGATTATCCGGAGTTTCAGGTCATCTTTGGACTGAATGATGAAAATGATCCGGCCATTCCGGTCTTGAGGAAAATTATAGACGCCCATCCGGAAATCGATATTACACTGGTCATCAATCAACGTTTATCTGGAAAAAATTACAAGGTGTCAAATCTGGTAAATATGTACCCGTATGCCAGACACGGCACGCTGGTGATCGCAGATGACGACATACGTGTTCCCAATAATTACCTGAATGAAATCGTAGCGCCTTTTGCCGATCAAGAGACCGGCGCCGTTACCTGCCTGTATTCAGGGACACCCAAAGGAGGGATTATTTCATCCCTGCATGCCATGTTCATTAACGAGTGGTTTTTGCCTTCCGCACTTATTTCCCATACCCTGAAAAAAAATGATTTCTGTTTTGGTGCAACGTTAGTGATTAAACGTGAAATCCTTGCGGAAATTGGTGGTTTTGAAGTCCTGGCAGATTATCTGGCTGACGATTACATGCTTGGCAAACTGGTTGCCGGCCATGGGTATAAAATACACCTGTCACACCTGATAGTGCAGAATATTATCCAGCCCACCAGTTTAAAATCGGTCCTGTTAAACGAAACCCGCTGGGCCCGCACCATGCGGACTGTAGAGCCTGTTGGTTATACATTTACCTTGCTTACAGATACGTTGATTATCAGCTGCTTCACCGGGGCGATTTTTTATTTTTATACCCGACAATTTATATGGCCTGTACTTATTATCGGGACTGTATTACTGGTCCGTATACTGTTTCATTTGCGTGTAAATAACATGCTTGACGGCCATGGCGCCGGATCAGTCTGGCTGATACCGGTACGGGATTTTTTGACTTTTTGCATACGGCTGGCCAGTTTTACCAGTAATACAATTGAATGGAAAAACAGGTCTTTTTCAGTCAAGAATGGCGGAGTGTTACTTTTCCAACTTAATCAGCCTATAATTCCTTCTGTTCCTCCGGAAGGAATTTCAAAATCTAATACCGGGAATAATTAATCCTATGAAAAAAACATTATTTCTTAATCCTCCATCCTATAACGGATTCGACGGAGGGGCGGGTTCCCGTTATCAGTGCACGCGTGAAGTCAGATCGTTCTGGTATCCGACTTGGCTGGCCCAACCAGCGGCACTGGTTACCGGCAGCCGTCTGATTGATGCACCGGCACGTAATTTATCATTGCAGGATTTATTACCGCTCGCCAATGATTATGAATTGCTAATTCTGTACACCAGCACACCTTCTTTCCCAAATGATGTCAAAGTTGCTGAATCCTTTAAAAGTGCAAATCCCGGTTTGCTTATCGGTTTCTGTGGTGCCCATGTGGCCATCAATCCGGACCATTCCGTGCTTGCCTCAGACGCCATCGATTTTGTGGCGCGTTATGAATTTGATTTTACAATTAAAGAAGTCGCTGAAGGTCGCCCGTTGTCTGAAATTGATGGCCTGACCTACAAAAAAGACGGCCAGCCGGTACACAACAGGGAGCGTGCAGTCCTGCACGATATGGATCAGTTACCGTGGGTAACCAGGGTCTACAAGGACAACCTGGTGCCGGAAGACTATTTCAATGGTTACATGCTGCATCCCTACATGTCTTTTTATACCGGACGTGGTTGCAAATCACACTGTACCTTCTGCCTCTGGCCGCAGACGATAGGTGGACATAATTATCGCACCCGTTCCGTTGCCAATATTGCCGCCGAAGTGAAATGGGCACGGGACAATTTCCCCCAGGTCCGGGAATTTTTCTTTGATGATGATACCCTCACTGACAATATCCCGCAGGTTGAGGCCCTCGCCAGGGAAATCGGCAAGCTGGGAATCACCTGGTCATGTAATGCCAAGGCCAACGTCCCTTATGAAACACTCAAGATCATGAAAGATAATGGCTTGCGGTTGTTGCTGGTGGGTTACGAATCAGGTAATCAGCAAATTCTGAACAACATCAAAAAAGGCATCAGGACGGATATTGCACGCCAGTTTACACGGGACTGCCACAAACTGGGAATTGTAATCCACGGTACTTTCATTGTCGGTCTGCCGGGTGAAACCAGGGGAACCATCGAGGAATCGATTAAATATGCACAAGAATTGAATCCGCAAACGATCCAGGTTTCACTGCCCGCTGCTTACCCAGGGACTTTTCTCTACAAACAGGCCATGGAAAATGGCTGGTTACTGCAGGATGAAACACTGGTCGGTCAGGATGGTGTACAGCACTCTGTCTTGAATTATCCGCATCTGTCCAGTGAAGAAATTTTCAAGGCAGTGGATGATTTTTATAAACGTTTCTATTTCCGGCCGATCAAAATGGCCGTGCTGTTTTTTGAAATGTGCAAGGACCGGAATGTCATGAAACGCCGTTTGCGTGAAGGCGTTGAGTTTTTCAAATTCCTGTTCGCGCGGGAGAGCGCTGTCTGAAAAAACTGATTGTTACTGGGGACGATTTTGGCCTCTCAGTTCCGGTAAATGAGGCGATAACACGGGCACATCAAAACGGGATTCTGACTACCACCAGTTTAATGGTCTCTGCACCGGCAGCAGCCGATGCAATCTCACGTGCCAGGTTATTCCCGAATCTTAATGTCGGTCTGCACCTGGTATTGATCTGTGGTGATTCATGCCTGCCATACCCGGAAATCCCGGATCTTGTCGATAATCAGAATAAATTTTCTGAAAATTCCGTTGTCAGCGGTTTCAGAATATTTTTTCTGCCCAGGGTCCGCCGGCAACTTGCAGCAGAGATCAGGGCCCAGTTTGATGCCTTCAAAAAAACCGGGCTGCGGCTGGACCATGTTAATGCGCATAAACACATGCATCTGCATCCGACGGTACTTGACCTGATAATCAGCATCGGCGGTGAATATGGTCTCAAGGCAGTCAGGGTCCCTGAAGAACCCCCGCTTGATGCCTTGATCAACAACAGAAAAGAGTGGTTAAAAAGGCATGCCCGGTGGTTGTTCCTGAAACCTTTGGTATCAGGGATGAAAAAGAAATTACGGAAGCATAATATCCGTTTTAATGATTTTATTTATGGGCTGCACGACAGCGGTTATATGAATATTAACACGCTGATACGCATATTATCGCATCTGCCCACTGGGCTCTCTGAGGTCTATACCCATCCGTTCATAGGCCTCCCGGAAAATGTGGATCCCGCAGCTGTAGATTATGATTATGAGGCCGAATATAAGGCGCTGATACATCCCCGTATTAAACGGACTATCGAAAAATTTTCAATTGAACTGGCCAGTTTTGGCGATCTTGATTAAAACGCAAAATACAAAACTTTAGAATTTCTGCATGGCCATTCTGTTATTATCATGCATGAAATATTGCAACAGATCATTAAGATAACGCTGGCCCTTTTCTGTTGGTTTCAGGGTGGTGATGTTCCATTCCAGCAGTCCATTGTCCTCTGCGCTATGCAGTTGTGACTGGATATCACTGACAGGCAATCCGGTTCGTTGCAGAAACATGGATGGATGCACACCATTTTTGAGACGCAGAACATTCATCATGAATTCCAGTTTCAAATCGTCCTTGTTTAATTCTCTCTTGTCACTCACCGCTGCAGCATTGCCCGCGAGTTCAATATAACGTTCCGGGATGCGATGCCGTGCGCTGCGTGTGATGCTGCCTTCGGCAACATTTGTCAATTTGCTGTGGGCGCCGGCGCCGATGCCGAGATAATCACCAAATTGCCAGTAATTCAGATTGTGCAGACACTGGTGTTCCGGTTTTGCATATGCGGAGATCTCGTATTGCAGGTAACCATGCTTTTCCAGTAATGCCTGTCCGCGTTCCTGCATTTCCCAGATCTGATCCTCTTCCGGCAGCACCGGTGGTTTTGAATAAAATACCGTGTTGGGTTCGATGGTGAGTTGATACCATGAGATGTGTTGTGGTGCGTGATCGATGGCTGTTTGCAGATCGGATAATGCCTGATTAACGGTTTGTCCGGGCAGGCCGAACATCAGATCGATATTGATCTCTGCGAAACCGGCAGACTTGGCCATTTGAATTGCAGCTTTCGCTTCTTCCGCATCATGGATACGGCCGAGCTGTTCCAGTTTGTCATTCGCAAAACTCTGCACACCTATTGAGAGACGATTGATTCCAATTTTCCGAAAGTCACGGAATTTTTCTGCCTCGGCAGTGCCCGGGTTGGCCTCCAGGGTGATCTCGATATCTGGATAGAAATTCAATCGTGCATTCAAGTCGGCCATTAATTGGTTCAATGCCTCTGCTGAAAACAGGCTGGGGGTGCCACCTCCGATGAAGATCGTGCTGATACGCCGGCCCCAGATATGCGGCAGGGCAGTTTCGAGGTCTCTGATCAGGGCATCGACATATTCAGACTCTTTGAAGGACTTTCGTCCGATCTCATGTGAATTGAAATCACAATACGGGCACTTGCGCACGCACCAGGGCAGGTGGACATAGAGCGACAGCGGCGGAATTTCATGAAATGTTAATAAAGATGTCATCTTGATTTGAGAGTATAGCCTTCCCCTGAATGGAGAAGTATCCAATGGAATCCATTTTGTGTTTGCTCTCTTTACCCAGGGACGGGATTAGAGAGAACTTTTTAAATTTAACTTCCTCCCCCGTCCTTGGGGTCGTACCGATTACTTCCTGTAATCGTACCGGCTCCATTTATGGAGCCGTTCCCCCTGCCAGGGAGAATGTGTGATAGTTTATCCAGCTTCCAGAGATAAATTCAGTTAACCGGAAAATCACTGGTTACGGATACGCTACATTCAATTGTGCGATCAGTTTTTGCAATGCCTGGCCGCGGTGGCTGATACTGTTTTTGACATCCGGCGGGAGTTCGGCGGATGTGCATTGATGTGTTGGCACATAAAACATCGGGTCGTAACCGAATCCGTTCTTTCCTTTCGGATCCGTGACGGCGATACCATTCCAGATGCCTTCAGCGATCAACGGCGCCGGATCTTCAGCATGGCGCAGAAACACCATCAGGCACACGAAACGCGCCTGTCTTCTTTCTTCCGGAAGTTTTTTGATTTCCTCGATCAGCTTGTAAAGATTGGCTTCATCACTGGCACCCATACCGGCATACCGGGCAGAATAAATTCCAGGTTGACCGTGTAAAGCGGGGATCTCTATACCGGAATCATCAGCTATTACTGGCAAACCAGTATACTGTGCGGCATTACGCGCCTTGAGCAGGGCATTTTCAATAAAGGTCAAACCGGTTTCTTCGATCTCCGGTACGGAAAATTCTGATTGGGAAATAACCTGCAGATCGTGGCCTGTTAGCATGACATTGATCTCGCGCACCTTGCCTTCGTTATTACTGGCCAGAACAATCTTTTTTGTTTCGCTCAAATCACTACCCGGTCTATTGGCCCAACGCTTTATGCTGGTGATTGAACAACTGGTTGATACCGAGCCGGGCAAGGCCCAGCATGCTGTTCAGTTCATCCATGCTGAATGGATGGCCTTCCGCAGTCCCCTGCACTTCAATAAACTCGCCATTATCATTCATGACGACATTCATATCGGTTTCGGCATTGGAATCTTCGGCATAATCCAGGTCCAGCACCGGGGTACCGTCATAAATCCCGACCGAGATCGAGGCCACAGCGGCGTGGACCGGATTCACATTCAGCAGACCCTTTTCCTGCAGGGCGGTGACAGCATCGACCAATGCCACATAAGCACCGGTAATCGATGCGGTACGGGTACCGCCGTCTGCCTGTATCACATCACAATCCAGGTAGATCGTCCGCTCTCCCAGCATTTTCAGATCAATTATCGCCCTGATGGCCCGGCCAATCAGACGTTGTATTTCCATGGTACGGCCGCCCTGTTTGTTCTGTGATGCCTCGCGGCGCATGCGCTGGCCGGTGGAGCGTGGCAACATGCCATATTCCGCTGTCAGCCAGCCCTGCCCTTTGCCCTTGAGAAATCCCGGTACACCCTCTTCCACACTGGCATTGCAGATGACTTTGGTCAGGCCAAATTCCACCAGGACCGAACCTTCGGCATGACAGGTATAATGCCGTGTGAGTCTGATATCACGTAATTGATCCGGCGCTCTGCCGCTTGGTCGCATGTTGTTTCCCCGCTGAAAAGGGCAGATTATACAGATAATCGCGAGAACCTATCTCATAATTCCGCACGGCCGCGACAGTGGCGTTTGCGGTGGCAGCACAAGAAGCGAGGAGTGAAGTTTGGTGATTCCAAATGAACGACGAGCGACACAGCGATGGCCCGCAAACGCCCTGTCCCAGCGGGTTGCACGCCTCAAGGCCGCGCTCTGCGTTAATCGGCTTGGGGATAGTTACTTATCCCCTGCGCCTCGCGCCTTGATCGCGGTCTTGGGGCACAGCAACGCGGTTCGTGGGGAATTATGAGATAGGTTCTAGATAAGTATTTGCCGGGTGATCGTGAGGGGTTAGTATTAAAAGCCAGGGCATGGAAGATAAAAAAACATGAGGAAAATAATAATAAATTACATGAGGATTTTGCCATGATTGCCAGCATGACCGCCTTCGGGCGTACCGAAGTTGACGGCGAGGCCGGGCATATCATCTGGGAGATACGTTCGGTCAATCACCGCTATCTGGAGGTGAGTATCCGCCTGCCCGAAGAACTGCGTATGCTGGAGACCAGCATTCGTGAACATGTTGGACACCGGATCAGCCGTGGCAAGGTGGATTGCACATTAAGTTACGAACCTGCAATTT
>MGYU01000096.1:29459-70346 GCA_001801885.1 Gammaproteobacteria bacterium RIFCSPLOWO2_12_47_11 | reverse complement strand
AGATCCACTATTTATCCTTTATACGTCCGGCTCAACCGGCAAACCCAAAGGTGTATTGCATACCACAGGTGGATACTTGTTGTATTGTGCAATCACTTACAAGTATGTGTTTGATTACCATGATGGTGATATTTTCTGGTGTACTGCGGATGTAGGCTGGGTCACCGGGCATTCCTATATTGTTTATGGTCCATTATGTAACGGTGCAATCTCGTTAATGTTTGAGGGTGTGCCGACATATCCCGATGCCGGACGTTTCTGGGAGGTCGTGGCCAAGCATAAAGTGAATATTTTTTACACTGCACCGACCGCCATCCGCGCCCTGATGGGACAAGGAGATGAATTTGTCAAAAAACACGACCGCAGCAGTTTACGCATCCTGGGTACTGTGGGTGAGCCGATCAATCCGGAGGCATGGGAATGGTATTACCATGTTGTTGGTGAAGACCATTGCCCGATCGTGGATACCTGGTGGCAGACGGAAACGGGCGGCCATTTGATTACTCCCTTTCCTGGTGCCACAGCATTAAAACCGGGTGCGGCCACAGTGCCATTTTTTGGTGTAGAGCCATGCATCGTCGATGACAAAGGTAATGAACTTGAAGGTGTGGCTGAAGGGGCACTTTGTATTAAACGGCCCTGGCCTGGACAGATGCGTACAGTCTATGGTGATCACCAACGCTTTATTGATACTTATTTCAAGATGTTTCCGGGTAAATATTTTACCGGTGATGGCGCACGCAGAGACAAGGACGGCTATTACTGGATCACTGGCCGGATTGATGATGTTATCAATGTTTCTGGTCATCGCATGGGTACGGCCGAAGTGGAGAGTGCGCTGGTTTTACATGAGGCAGTGGCTGAAGCGGCTGTTGTTGGCTATCCGCATGATATCAAGGGGCAGGGAATTTATGCCTATGTCACACTGATGGCAGGTGTCGAACCAACTGAGGAATTGCGTAAGGAACTGGTGCAACATGTGCGCAAGGAGATTGGACCGATTGCCAGCCCGGATATTATCCAGTGGGCGCCGGGTCTGCCTAAAACCCGTTCCGGCAAGATCATGCGCCGTATATTGCGCAAGGTTGCTGCAAATGAAGTAGATGCACTCGGTGATACCAGTACCCTGGCGGATCCATCCGTTGTGGATAATCTGGTCAGCAACCGGGCAATAAAATAAGAGATGCACGGTTTTACTGAAATTCCCTATAAATTAAATTCAGGAAAATAATCGATGAATCTGGACAGAGTAGGACCAGGCAGTAATCCGCCGGAAGAAATCAATGTCATCATTGAGATACCCATCCATGGCGAGCCGGTCAAGTATGAACTCGATAAAGAGACCGGTGCGCTGTTTGTAGACCGTTATCTGAATACCTCCATGGTCTATCCCTGCAATTATGGTTATATACCCCGGACCCTGGCGCTGGATGGCGATCCGGTCGATGTGCTGATAGCGACACCCATGCCGATTATTCATGGTGCGGTGATGCGTTGCCATCCTATCGGATTGCTGGAAATGACCGATGAAGCCGGAGATGACAGCAAGGTACTGGCAATACCCATCAACAAGGTCTCAAAATTTCATCGTGACGTAAACTCATATCAGGATCTGCAGCCGGCTTTGCTGGATCAAATTACTCATTTTTTTGAGCACTATAAAGATCTTGAACCCAATAAGTGGGTGAAAGTGCATGGCTGGCAGGATGCTGAAGCAGCCAGGCAGGAAATATCCGAGTCGCTGGAACGTTATTCAAAATCCCCCGAAAAACTGAATTTCTAGTTTAGTGGTGCGTCTGTAAGCGATATTTTTAGATTTCCCCCAAATTTAAGTGACAAACTTAAGGATAAGTAAACAACATGTATTTATAATTCATCCATCTTAACTATAAAGGCTCCGGGGATAGAAGGCCTGTGCATAATATTGATCTGCCAGATTATTTAAAGCATTCCAGATTTCTCAATAATCTTTCTGTCCGGAAGTTGTTGCAATACTGGGCGGTGATCTGCGCCTCAGCTGTTATTCTGCTCTCGCTCACTGCATTGATCACGAATGATATCATTTCATCCAAACAGAGAATCCTGGAAGAAAAACTGGTCCCCAGCGCCAATATCGTCAGGAACCTGGAACAGTTTTTGAGTGATTCTGAAATACTCAGACAGGAGTTACTGGTTATAAAAACTCCGGAAGGACTTAAAAAATATCGTGACGCAAATATCAAGAAACAGGTTATAACTAATTACCTGTTACAACTCTCTCTGCTCACGACAAATATTGAAGTTTTGAATACTGTTGTGCCCGGGTTACAGGACAGGTACAAGGAATATCTGTTACAAGACGCTGAATTTGTAAACTGCCTCGCGAAGATAATCTCTCAATCGCCGGTAAAGCCGGATGCGGGTTCCGGTACATGCGATACCACAACACTATCCGGTATCGTTACCAGTTTGAATGAAAGCAGTGGCAGTCTGGGGAATTCCCTGAAAAGGATATCCAATCTCGCTGCTGAAAAGATCAATGCGCATTCCACTTTATCCCATGATCTCAGTCAGATAAGCCTTGCAGTTATTGTCACTGTAAGTTTACTGGTCATATCAGTGATCATCGCCGGTATTTCACTGGTTATATATCGTATCGATGACCCGCTTTATAAAGTGCGTGTGGCCATGCATGATCTCTCTTCTGGTGATATGTCAAGAAGGCTCGAGGTCAGCGATGACATCAAGGACGAGTTTTCCGAGTTAACCGTTGACTTCAATCGTTTTGCGGAACGTTTGCAATCACTCTTTAATGAAGTAATTGCAGCGAATACCGCTCTGGAAAACAGTGAAAAAAGAGTCCGCGCTATTCTGGAAAATGCCCTGGTAGGTATAGCACATGTCATAGATGGCAATATTGTTGCGGTGAACCGGAAATTTGAAGAAATATTCGGGTACGAACGCGAGGAGATCCAGGGCATGCGCAAGGAAATACTTTATCCCTCGGACGATACCCACAAGGCTATCAATGAAGCAGCTGCCAGTTTACTTGCCAATGATGAAACCTATCAGGGCGAATGGAAGATGAAACACAAGAATGGAACAATTTTCTGGTGTGCCGTTTCAGCAAAATCAATTTCCGAAAAGACCAGGGAAGAAGGGATTATCTGGCTGTTTGAGGACATCACCCAGCGTAAACGCTCGGAAGAGGAACTATTGCGCCTTGCCAATTATGATTCACTGACCGGATTGCCCAATCGTTCATTGTTTATCGATCGTCTTGAACAGGGCATTGGGCGTACCAGGAGGCAGGATAGTTTACTGGGCCTGCTTTATATTGATCTTGACCGGTTTAAAATAATAAATGATTCCATGGGCCATACCATCGGTGATGAATTATTAAAATGCGTCGCCGGCAGATTATTTGAATGTGTAAGAAATTCAGATACAGTTTGCCGGCTGGGTGGTGATGAATTCACTATCATACTTCCGGAAATGCAGGATATTAGTGATGCGGGCAAGGTAGCTGAAAAAATTTTAATGGTGATGAATGATTCATTTAATCTGAATGGTGAAAAAGTAAATATCAGTCCCAGTATCGGTGTCAGTATTTTCCCCGACGACGCAGAGGAAATTGAATCATTAATGAAAAATGCTGATTCAGCGATGTATCACGCCAAATCCAAAGGCCGCAATAACTACCAGTATTACACACAGGAAATGAATGCGGAGGCACGACTGCGCCTGGACCGGGAAAACAGATTAAGAAGGGCCGTGGAATTTGATCAATTCATGTTGTACTACCAGCCACAGGTCGATACAAAAACACTCCACATCACAGGTTATGAGGCATTGATACGCTGGCATGATTCGGAAACCGGCCTGGTCTCTCCGGATCAGTTTGTCCCATTACTGGAGGATACCGGCTTGATAGTACCAGTGGGTGACTGGATAATGCGGCGCGCCTGTATTGATATCAGACAGATGTCTGCCATGAACAAACATTTCGAAAGCGTCTCAATCAATCTTTCCGCCCGGCAATTTGTGGATCATTCGATTGTAGACAGGATCAGATTAATCCTGGAAGAAACGGGGGTTTCACCGGATCAACTGGTTATAGAAATCACAGAAACTATCATGATGACGGAGACTGAACGTAGCCTGATGCTTTTGACCGAACTCAGTAAGCTCGGTGTAAAGTTGTCACTGGACGATTTTGGCACCGGCTATTCATCATTGGCCTACCTCAAGCAGTTTCCTATTAATGTAATTAAAATCGATAAATCCTTCGTCCGTGACCTGCATACTAACCAGAGTGACTCGGCCATCTGTGAAGCGATTATCGCCATAGGCCATCAGTTGAATCTGAAGGTGGTAGCAGAAGGCGTGGAAACACAGGAACAATTTATCTATATGCGGGATAACGGCTGCCATTCCATACAGGGTTATTACTTTGGCAAGCCGCTGCCCATTAGTCAATTGTTGTGCAACATCAGTCAAACATAGCCCATGTGTGCCAGATTTTATCCAGCCCAAGGGCTTCATCCGGTAATATAATATCATTATTTACAATAAGTTACGCAAGATTGATAGTTGCCAGCTGAGCCGGGTAGCCTGCCTTTCCCAACCTTCTGCCCAGTGTATAAATATTTCACTTCGAAAAGGTTGACATACCATGGCTATTCAGTTATGTTGCATTGCAATAATATTGCGCCGCACAATTATTTTGAGGGGCGTTTTATTAACCCTGTAACCGCTACGATTTAAGCAAAAAGGAGGAGTACCCCTATGCAAAACGATTATGTAGAACAACTGACCAAAGTCGGCAAGACTTCCTTTGCATCACTTCAGAAACTGGGCGCCATCAACACCAAGGCCCTGCAGAAACTGATGGATTTACAGTTTAAATATGCCTCATTTAATATTGAAACAGGTATTGAGCAGACAAAGCTTCTGACCAGCACCACGAATTACAAAGATTACCTGTCGGCAGAATCAGAAATTGCCGGCGAGTGCAGCACCAAGGCAATAGACTTCACCAAGCAGGCCGCGTCAATTATGTCTAATTCTTGTGATGAAATTGTTTCCTGGCTGGAAAAGGGTTTTGAATCAGCAGAAGTAAATGTAAAGGCGCCGGTAAAACGCATCCCCAAAAAGTCAACTGTGACTTAGTTAGAATTTTTGACACTTCACCTCTATTAAATAATTTACCCGTATTCTTTCCGGAATACGGGTATTTTTTTGATGGCAATCAGGGTTTATTTTGCAGTGCAATATAGTGCATGATAGGATTATCCATTAATTGAAGATCACGGCCGATCAAAGCTGTTTAGCATTAACCGGAAAGATACAGATGAGCAATAAAATCCCCAACCCATACTGGAATACTGACTGGCTGGAATCACAACGCCAGTATCTGGATGCGTGGCAGGCATTCAGTCAGTTCATGCCTAAAGCTCCGGTCACTGGCAAAAAAGACAGTAATCCACTCACCGAAGCCATGGAATACTGGTGGAAATCAGTGTCCTCTTCCATGCCTGAAAGCAGTACTGAGTTTGTTACGAAAATGCTGGAACAAGGCAAGGTGTATTACATCCTGAGCGAGCAATTTTCCAAATTGCTCAAGAACATCAATGAAATCAGCAAGACATCAGAAGATTGGCAGGCGGCATTGAATGACCAATTTGAAGAGATGAAAAAAATATTTATCCGCGGCAGTACTAAAGAGGGTCTGCCTGGAATATTAGGTGCCTGGCATATGCTGCCTATAGACACTCTGCAACGGTCTTTTTCCTCGGCCACGTTATTGCCAGGAGATTTTCTTGAAGATCTGAAACCGGAAAATCTGGAAAGGGCCACTGATAAATTTTTATCTATACCCGGCGTAGGTTATACCCGTGAATCACAGGAACAGGCACAAGAAGGCATCAAACTCTGGAATATTTATCAGAAAGTAAATATGGAATACAACCATGCGATGACTACCGTCAGTCTGAAAGCGCTGGATACCATGCGTATGAAGATTATTGACATGGCAAAACATGGCAAGGAAATTAACAGTCTGCGTGAGATATATGATTTGCTGGTGGACTGCGGTGAAGAGGCATATGCTGAATTTACCCAAACTAAAGATTTTTCTGATCTATATGGACGGCTGACCAATGCATTGATGGCGGTCAAACAACATGGCCGAAATATCGTCGATGAAATTCAGAGTGCCCTGAATATGCCTACCCGCCGCGGGATGAGTACCCTGCAGAAACGCCAGCAGGATATGCGCCGTGACAACAAGGAAACATCCAGAATGATTGAACAAATGCAGGATGAAATAGCTGCATTGAAGAAATCAATGGCTGGTAATGGCAGTGATACTAACAGAAAGCCTGCTGCAACTGCCCACAAGTTAAAAATTAATACTGTTTATAAAAGAAAATCTGACAAAAAAACTGTTTACATGAGTGCAGATAAAAAGACAGCTGCAAGAAAAAAATCAGGAAAGAAGGGCAACAAAAAAGACAACGTGATAGTTATCAAGATCTAATAATATAAAGGAGCGCTTGCTGTGATACCTTTTCAGATAAGACCTGATGAAATTTTGCACGAAGTAAACCAGTTTAATGCAAAGCTTGCACAAGGTATAAATACACTCGCTGAAATCGGTGACATAGAGGTTGGCGTATCCAGAAAAACACCTGTCTATCAGGAAGACAAGATGGTGCTTTACCGGTTTGAGCCACGCGTCAAAAAAACCAACCCTGTTCCGTTATTGATTGTATACGCGCTGGTTAATCGTCCCTATATGGCTGATTTGCAGGATGGACGTTCAATGATTCAGGGGCTGCTGAATGCCGGACTGGATGTATACCTTATCGACTGGGGCTATCCTGACAGTGCGGATCGGTATTTAACACTGGACGATTACATCAACGGTTATATTGACCGTTGTGTGGATTTGATCTGCAAGAAACATAAGCTGAAAAAAATCAATATCCTTGGTATCTGTCAGGGCGGAACATTCAGTCTTTGTTATACCTCACTGCATCCTGAGAAAGTAAGGAACCTCATCACAACAGTGACACCAGTAGATTTCCATACCAAGGATGATCTGTTAAGTAAAATGGTAAGAAATGTTGATATTGATCTCCTCGTTGATACCCTGGGCAATATTCCTGGTGAACTTTTGAATATGATATATCTGTCTCTCAAACCATTTCGCCTGGTTGGACAGAAATATATGGATCTGGTCAATCTTCTGGATGATAAAGAACAGGCAAAGAATTTTATGCGCATGGAGAAGTGGATCTTTGATAGTCCGGATCAGGCCGGTGAGGCATTCAGGGAATTTACAAGGCAATTTTACCAGGACAACGGACTGGTCAAAGGGACGGTAAAAATCGGTAATCAGATTGTCGACCTGGGAAATATCACTGTACCGTTACTGAATATCTATGCCGCTTCCGACCATCTGGTACCGCCGGATTCATCCAAAGCCCTGCAGGGATGTGTTGGCAGCAAAGACTATACGGAACTCGAATTTCCGGGTGGACATATTGGTATCTACGTCAGCAACAAGGCACAGAAAATGATCCCGCCTACCGTAGGTAAGTGGCTGGACAAGAGAACCTGATCTGGAATATAAAAAGCCCGTATTCCTTCAGCAGGGGACACGGGTACAAGGAAGGGTAAACCCTTAAAGGCAAGTGCTGCTTATTTGCTCTTCCCGGGATTCACAGCTTTGGGTGTTGTAGCGGTAACACTCTTTTCAGCCCACGATGTAATATCTGAGTTACAACTGCTCAATATGGCACCGGTATTCTGAAGTATACCCATCAGCTTGGTATTGTATTCGGCAATCAATTCAGCTTGCATCTTGATAATATCTTCGGGGTTTCTGGTCTTGCTGGCCAGATCAATCTCTTTCTGACTGGCTTCGAGGCAGGTATTCAACACCGCCAGTTGTTGTTCGGTCAGTTTCTCGATAACACGTACATTGATATTACCGAGCTCCTTTATGGAATTCATCGCTGTTTTGGCAATGTTGTTCCAATTCTCTGTCATGTCGTTGTTAATCATCTGTCATCACCTTCGATAGTTTATAAAACCGTATCCTATTGCCAGGATACGGTTCAGAGGAGGCCAAACCAAATAATTTAAAATAATCAGGCAGCCTTGACCGCTGGCACAACCTTGGTCACTTCCTTGATACCCTTCTCGGCTTCCTTGACGGATTTTTCAAACCAGGTGCTGATCTCATCCTTGGATTCAGTCATGATGTCCAGGGTATTGCGGGCTATCCCCTGCATCTTGCTGCTGATTTCTCCTGCAATATCCGTCTGGGCGCTGATTATATCCTTATAGCCTTTGGCGGTGCCGGCAAGTTTCATCTGGCTGGTAACATATTCAACACCGAGAGCGGCCAGTGCAAATTGCTGCTCAATCAATTGTTCGACGGTATTTGTGTTGATCGTGTAGAGCTGCTTCAAAGTATCGTAAGTGCTCATGCCGAGTTTGTTAATCTGATCATAGTTAGCGGTATTCATTGCATTCTCCTCATTAAAATATAGTTGCAAACGGATTGTGCGATGCACAATATTGCATTGCAGCGTAGGAAAATCCATGGGCTTTGTCAAGCATTTAGTAACTTATTGATTTTTATAGAATTACTACGGTAAAAATTTGAATATCAAGACGCTAAAACGCATCTGTTTAAGAGGGCATCTTTTGGCCACGTGCATTTTCTTCTGTGAGTTCAACAGGCTTGGTTCTGCATAATGCTGTGTTGAATTCAGGCTACGCCGGTAAAGAGACCACCATTGACCGAGATATCGGAGCCGGTAATGTACCCGGCATTTTCATCAGCCAGGAATGCGACTGCCGCTGCAACCTCTGCAGGTTTCGCCAAACGTCCCATCGGGATCTTGGCAATAATACTGTTCTTTATCTCTTCAGGGAGTGTTTCAACCATACTGGTCCCAACATAACCCGGGCATACCGTGTTGACAGTGATACCGCTGTCAGCCAGTTCCAGTGCCAGTGATTTGCTGAAGCCGATGGTCCCGGCCTTGGCTGTTGAGTAATTGGTCTGGCCAAACTGGCCTTTCTGGCCGTTGACGGATGAAATGTTGATAATGCGTCCATAGCCACGATGGATCATGCCATTGATAAAATTCCGTGTGACATTAAAAACACTGTCCAGGTTGGTATCGAGTACAGCATGCCATTTATCCTGTTCCATATTTCTTAACGTGGCATCACGGGTAATCCCTGCACAGTTTACCAGGATATCAATCCTGTGATATGTGGACTCCAGTTTCGTACTCATTTTTTTGCAGGATTCAAAATCAGTAACATCACATTCGATGATATCGATTTCATAACCATCTTTCCCTTGATTTGTTTGCCATATTTTTGCAAGGTCTTTTTCAAATGTAATGTAGGTTGCAATGACCTGGTGCCCGTCATTGTAAAGTCGCTTGCATATTTCCGATCCTATACCGCCAATACCACCGGTCACGACAGCTACGTAACCTGTTTCGATACGACCGGATTTTACTGACTCGAATTTATTAACTGGTTGGCTTGTTACATGGTCTGCATGAGGAGCCAGATAAAAATCGATGGCATCATTATGGTGGCGCACGAGGTGATCAAAGGCATTACTGGTAAATTCGGATAACCGGAAAATTGAATCATAGGCATATTCAACAGGATTATGTATTTTGAACATATTATTCTGGGCATTCTGCATAAAGCCGGAAAATTCTATAAACATATTCTGTAAAGCAAATTCAGGTACTGATTTGCGCATGGAATGATCCTCGCAAGGTTAATATTATTATTTTATGCAGAAACATTTGCACTACTTTGAATTGTTGTCTGTTTTTAATCCCGCTGCCTTGAAAAGATTATTCTGCATTTCCTGCCACATCTTCAGGTTCTTGTCTGTCAGTTCAGACATAGCTGTCAGTGGATTTGATGACATGGCTTCCTGAAACTGTTTTTGCTGTTCGACAAACAACTGCATGCTCTTTTCGATATAATCACCGGCCATGCTCTGTAGTGAATCTCTATAAGAGCGGATAATCTGTATGAGGAGCTCGGTTGAGAAAAATGGTTCTCCATCATGTTCCTGTTCAGAGATGATCTGCAACAGGATATTCCGGGTCAGATCTTCTTCTGTTTTGACATCCTTGACGATGAAATCAACACCGTTCAGTACCAGTTTTTTTACATCATCCAGAGTAATGTATTTGCTGTCTTCTGTATCATACAGTCTGCGATTAGGGTATTTCTTAATGATTCTTGTCGCGCTCATCAGGTTTGTCCCATCTTTAAATAATCAAGTTATGCAACTATTTTATATCCAATGCTGTACCGTCACCTGAATCCTGTAACGATAAAGATTGTATTACCTACATCATATGCTGGCCGCCATTCATGGAGAAATCAGCTCCGGTGGTGAATCCTGACTCATCAGAAGTCAGAAATTCCACCATTGCGGCAACTTCTTCAGGTGTGCCCAGACGGCCTATCGGTATGCTGGCAATGACCTGTTTCCTGATATCTTCTGGAACGGCCATTACCATTTCGGTGGCAATATAACCGGGGGAAACAGTATTGACTGTGACACCCTTGCGTGCAACTTCCTGTGCAAGCGCCATGGTGAAACCATGCATGCCGGCTTTGGAAGCGCAATAGTTGGTTTGTCCCAGCTGGCCTTTCTGGCCGTTGATGGATGAGATATTGATGATGCGGCCCCAGCCACGCTCCATCATCCCTTCCACGACCTGTTTGGTCACGTTGTAGAGGCTGTCCAGATTGATCTTCATTACTGTGTCCCATTGTTCCTTGCTCATCTTGCGGAAGGTGCCGTCTTTGGTCACACCGGCATTGTTCACCAGGATATCAACCGGCCCCAGTTCGGCCCCAATCTTTTTAACCAGATCCGTACAGGCCTCAAAATCGGAAACGTCGGCCTGGTAGATCTTGATGTCATAACCCTTGGCCTTGACCTCTTTCAGCCATTGCTGCGCCTTCTCTTCGTTACGATAGTTGGTGGCCACTTTCGCGCCTGAATCTGCCAGTCGTAAACAGATGGCTGCACCAATACCGCCGGTACCGCCCGTCACCAGAGCCACTTTTCCTTTCAAGTTTGCCATGATTTTTATCTTTCTACAGCCAGTGCCACACCCTGACCGCCGCCGATACAGAGGGTGGCCAGGCCTTTCTTGGCATCACGGCGCTTCATTTCGTGGAGTAAAGTCACTAATACACGGCAACCGGAGGCCCCGATTGGATGGCCGATCGCTATAGCACCGCCATTGACGTTAACCTTGCTGGTATCCCAACCCAACTCTTTATCGACTGACATAGCCTGCGCGGCAAAGGCCTCATTGGCTTCAACCAGGTCCAGGTCTGTTACTGTCCAGCCGGCTTTTTTGAGACATCGCTGCGTGGCAGGAATAGGGCCTGTACCCATAATCTGCGGATCAACACCGGCACTGGCATAAGCCTTGATCATCGCCAGCGGAGTCAATCCGAGTTCCTTCGCTTTCTTTTCGCTCATAACAATCACAATAGCAGCACCATCGTTAATTCCGGAAGCGTTGCCGGCGGTGACCGACCCTTCCTTCTCGAAGGCAGGTCTGAGTTTTCCCAATGACTCGGCTGTCGTGCCGGCGCGTGGATATTCATCTTTAGCAAATATGATCGGATCGCCCTTGCGCTGCGGTATTTCAACCGGGATGATTTCCTCATCAAATTTACCGGCCTTCTGTGCCGCCTCGGCCTTTTGCTGGGAAGCAGCTGCAAATTGATCCTGTGCCTCACGGGTGAAGCCGTACTTCTTGGCGATGTTCTCGGCGGTAATACCCATGTGGTAATTATTGAAGACGTCTGTCAGACCCTCATTAATCATGTGGTCCTTGAGCGGCCAGTCACCCATTTTGTTGCCAGTGCGTGATTTTGGCAACACATGCGGGGCGAGACTCATGTTCTCCTGGCCACCGGCAATTACCACCTCGGCATCACCTGAACGTATAGCTTGTGCAGCAAGGGCAACGGCTTTGAGGCCGGAGCCACACACCTTGTTGATAGTCATGCTGGGTATGGTATCCGGCAGTCCGGCATAGATGGCCGCCTGGCGGGCCGGGTTCATCCCGACGCCAGCGGTCAACACCTGGCCCAGGATAACTTCATCGATCAATTCCGGTTTTATCCCGGTATTTTTCAACAGGCCGGCGATGACTTTCGCACCCAGCTGCGCAGCCGGGATCTCGGAGAGCATACCGCCAAAACTGCCCACCGGAGTGCGGCCGGCAGCTACGATAACTACATTGTTAGACATAAAATTTTCTCCTCCCCGGAAGCATCGAGGCGCCTGGTATTTTCTAGTTTTACGTTGCACTGCACAAATTATTGAGAGATGGTATCAGAATCTTTCCGGGGACTCCAGTAGCAGTGTTTTCATGGCTGATAATGGCATCATGAATCAATACATAATCAGGCTCGAATGGGCGGATGGTCTAATTTTCATCTATCCATTTTTCCCAGTACGGTACGGGTTGGAACTGCTCAGAAATGAAATCCACAAAGGTCCGAGCCTTGGTCGAGAGGTGCCGTCGATGGATATAGACGGCATTGATTACCAACGGCTCCGGCTCATACTTTTTGAGTACCGGTTGCAGACGGCCGGATTGAATATCCAGGCCGACGATATAGGAGGGTAGCTGTACCAGACCGCAATTGTTAATTGCCGCGATTCTTAGCGGATCAGCACTATTGGACCTGAAGGTTCCAGTTGGATGCAGGGTAGTGAGTTTTCCGTTTATCATGAATTTCCAGTCGGAGAAAGGCGTACGAGTGGAGAAAGTCAGGCAGTTATACTGCTCAAGGTCAGCCGGGGTCTGTGGTATCCCGTTACGCACAAAATATTCCGGTGAACCACACACCACACTCCGGGAGGTGGCCAATTTCCTTGCAATCAGGTCTGAATCCTCAAGCTCTCCTATCCAGATGGCAAGATCCAGACCTTCTTCAAACAGATCCGGTGCCCTGTCGGTCAGGATCATTTCGATGACCACACGGGGATAACGTTCCTTATACCTACCCAGAATACGGGCGAGGTGGAACGAGCCAAAGGAGGGTGGTGCCATGATTTTCAAGGTGCCACGGGGCTCGGTTTGCAGTTGTGTGATGGCTTGTTCGGTTTCCTCAATCTCGGCCAGGATGTTATTGATTCTCTCCTGATAGGTGCTGCCTACTTCAGTCAGGCTTAATTGGCGAGTAGTCCTGTTCAAGAGCCTGACATCCAGATTGTTTTCAAGATAGTTCATATATTTGGATGCCATCGCCCGGGAAATACCCAATTCCTCTGCCGCTGCTGTAAAGCTGCCCAGACGGGCCACTGCAGCGAACACCTTCATGCTTGTCAGTTTATCCATATTCCCACCAACTGTTTCATAATAAGAAACAATATATCAATAAAGTAGTTATTGTACATTATTAAGATCATATGTAGTCTTTGTGCATTGCACAAATCATGGCTTGTGATGACCCATGACCCGTGCCACAGATTTTAAATTTGATTACTTGAGGTATTTAGCCATGAAAAAACTTATCACGATGTTATTGCTCATTACTGTGTCGGTCTCAGGCCTTGCGAATGCCGTGGCGGATGAGGCGACTGCGATCAATGCCCTGAATATCAAGTGGGATACCGCTGTTAATCAGGGTGACACCATGCAATTGGCCAGTCTCTATGTGGACAATGCAGTCATGATGCCACCGAGCAGCGAGATCCTGTCTGATCGCGGTGCGATCAAGAATTATTGGGATAACCTGCGCGAGGTAGGTATTGATGTTTATGCGATCAGTACAGTAGACCTGCGTATTGACGGTGACACGGCCTACCAGACTGTTCTGTGGGATGCCACCCGGAACGCGGCAGACGGCAACGTCATCCAGTTTAATGGCAACATGTCCAACGTGCTGGAGCGCCAGAAAGATGGCACCTGGAAGATCAAGCTGCAAAGCTGGAATTAAACTTGCTGCACAGGAACCCCTGATCACTCAGGGGTTCTTCATTCCTGATGATTACCTTCCCTTATCAGTGAAATTACGATCTCCTCCTCTATTAGGAAGTATTCACTGAGTATTTGTACACAGGGATGTGTATTTTTTTAGATATGTATCGGTCTGCCGTCGACGGCGAGTGCGGCTTCGTGCATGGCTTCAGCGAGGGTGGGATGGGCATGGATGGTTCTGGCAATGTCTTCCGTGCTGCCATCGAATTCCATGGCGAGGACAGCTTCTGCAATTAATTCCGATGCATTGGGTCCAATGATATGGACACCCAGGATGCGATCTGTTGCAGCATCACCGAGTATCTTGACCATCCCGCCGGTTTCACCCATGGCACGGGCGCGGCCACTGGCAGCAAAGGGAAATGCGCCGCTGCGATACTCTATCCCGGCATCCTTTAATTGCTGTTCCGTTTTTCCGACCCAGGCGATCTCAGGCCAGGTGTAGATCACCCAGGGGATGATCTCATAATTCATCTGGGAAGCCTTGCCGGTGATACGTTCTGCAACAGCCACACCTTCTTCTGAGGCCTTGTGTGCGAGCATGGGGCCGCGCACTACATCACCTATCGCGTAGACATTTGGCAGATTGGTTTGACAGTGCTCATCGACCAGGATGAAACCACGTTCATCAAGCGCCAGACCTGCTTCCTTCGCGCCTAATCCTTCAGTATTCGGTTTACGGCCAACTGCCACTATCAATTTATCAACATTGATCTGATGTTTGCCGTCCTTGTCTTCATAAGTGATGATGACCTGTTGGTTGTTTGTCCCGGTGCCGGTGACTTTTGCTCCCAGGCGGATGTCCAGCCCCTGTTTCTGTAATGTCTTCCAGGCCTCATGGGCAATCTGTCGATCACAGACGGGCAGAAATTCATCCAGTGCTTCCAGGATGATCACTTCTGAGCCCAGCCGCTTCCACACACTGCCAAGTTCCAGTCCGATCACACCGGCACCAATGACACCCAGTGTGCGCGGCGCCTGATTGAAAGCAAGTGCGCCGGTAGAATCCACAATCTTGTCCTGATCGATCGATGCGGGCGGGATTTTCGCCGGCACTGAGCCCGTAGCTATAATAATGTGTCTGGCCGAGACAATGGATTTTTCAGTGCTTCCTTCGCCAACAGGTGTTACTTCGATTTGATTGTCAGGCAACAGACGGCCATGCCCTTGCAACCACTCCACCTTGTTTTTACGAAACAGTCCGGCTATACCAGTCGTTAACGTAGATACGATCTTTTCCTTGCGCGCGACCATCTTGTTTACATCAATGCTCACGCCACTGACGGCGATGCCGTGTTCGCCCGCTTCATGTTTGATATGGGCATATTGATGGGAAGAATCCAGCAACGCCTTGGAAGGAATGCAACCGACATTGAGACAGGTGCCGCCTAATGCGGGTTTGCCCTCATCATTGATCCAGCTTTCCACGCACGCGGTAGACAGACCGAGTTGTGCGCAACGGATGGCGGCAACATAACCGCCCGGTCCGGCACCGACCACAACGACATCAAAATTCTGCATGAGTTATTTCCTAGACCTGTAACAGGAGACGTGTGGGGTCTTCAATCTGTTCCTTGATGGCCACCAGGAATTGCACCGCCTCGCGGCCGTCGATGATGCGGTGATCATAAGACAGCGCAAGATACATCATCGGCCGGATCACGACCTGACCGTTTTCTGCCACCGGACGTTCCTGCATCTTGTGCATGCCCAGGATCGCGCTTTGCGGGGGATTGATGATCGGCGTGGACAGCAATGAGCCGAAGACGCCGCCATTGGTGATGGTAAAAGTACCGCCACTGAGTTCTTCAATTGTCAGTTTTGAATCGCGGGCCCTTTCTCCGAGTTCCCTGATCTTGATTTCGATACCGGCGAAGGACAGGGTGTCTGCATCGCGGACAATGGGGACCACCAGACCGCGTGGTGAACTGACGGCAATGCCTATGTCAAAGTAGCCGTGATAAATAATGTCTACTCCGTCAATTGAAGCATTGACGACAGGAAATTTTTTCAGGGCTTCAACAGTGGCCTTGGTGAAGAAAGACATGAATCCAAGTTTTACACCATGTGTCTTTTCAAATTCACCCTTGTAACGGTTGCGCAGTTCAATTACGGGCTGCATATCAACTTCATTGAACGTGGTCAGGATCGCATTATCATGTTGTGCGCTTAAGAGGCGCTCTGCCACACGTTTGCGCAGGCGTGTCATGGGTGTGCGTTGTTCAGGACGGCCATCAGTTTTTACTGATGGAGGAGGTGATACCGGTTTCGGTGCGCTGGCAGGAACAGCCACAGGTTTCGATTCAGTTTTAGTTTCTGCTACAGGCGCGGTGGGTTCAGGTGCTGATACTAGTGCAGGTTCCGGTTCTTTTTTAACAATTTCAGCAGTCACTGGTTGACCGATATGTTTCAGTACATCTTCCTTGGTGACGCGGTCGCTGCCGGTTTTGACCTCTTTCGGATCAATTTTATGTTCATGCAGCAGATTGCGAACCGACGGACTGAGTTTGGGCTCATCCTTTCTGGGTGCCGGTTCTATCAGATTTTGTTGTTCAGGTTTTTGTGCGGACTTTTCTGCAGGCTGTGATGTTGGACTATGGGTGGCGGATACCTCAGTTTCAATCCGTGCAATCACCTCGTTGCTTTTTACTTCTTCTCCATCCTGTTTCAGTATTTCATTGAGTATTCCGTCATTCGGTGCAGCTACTTCCAGTGTCACTTTATCTGTCTCAATGTCGATCAGGCTGTCACCACGGCTGACCTTGTCACCAACCTTTTTATGCCACTTCATTAAAGTCGCTTCAGCCACTGATTCTGCAAGCACGGGAACTTTCACTTCGACGGCCACTTTATTCTCCTCAAGTCTGTGTGATGTTCGTTAGATAATTATGAGTGGATATATTCATTATCAGGCATGGAGGACATTTTTCCTGTGTGTAACCTCCAGTTTGTCGATCTGCAAGGCATTGGCAACCAGTTGCTGTTGTTGTTCCAGGTGTTTGGACATATAGCCTACCGCAGGTGAGGCAGAATAGAAACGGCCGGCATATCCGAAGGTATGATGTTCATTGATGCAGCCGATCATCGTGCCGCGTGATTGCATGTAATACCAGCTGCCCTGATTTTTCGGTTCTTCCTGCACCCAGACAATTTCTTGCAGATTTTCATACTGGCTTATCACCCGCTTGACTGCATCAGCAGGGAAGGGGAACAGCTGTTCTATACGGGCAATGGCAATGTTCTGTATATTGTTTCCCCTGCGTGCCTCCAGCAAATCATAGTAGACCTTGCCGCTGCAGAAGAGCAGCCGTGTAATTGCAGAATGATCGATATTATCAATCTCATCGATCACAGTCTGGAATCTTCCGGTGAGAATGTCATCGATAGGTGTGGTGGAAAGTTTGTGCCGGAGCAGGCTCTTGGGGCTCATGACAATGAGCGGTTTACGATAGGGCCGCATGACCTGGCGCCGTAACATATGAAACATCTGACCTGCTGTGCTTGGTACACATACCTGCATATTTTCTTCGGCGCAGAGTTGCAGATAACGTTCCAGCCTTGCGGAGGAATGTTCCGGCCCCTGGCCGTCATAACCATGCGGCAGGAGTACCACCAGTCCGCAATAACGTCCCCATTTGGCTTCACAGGAACTTATGAACTGGTCAAAGACCACCTGGGCACCGTTGGCGAAATCACCGAACTGCGCTTCCCAGATCACCAGTGAGTTGGGTTCGGCGCTGCTGTATCCATATTCATAAGCCAGTACGGCCTCTTCCGAAAGTGTGGAATTGATTACCAGGAAATTGGCCTGCTTGTCGCGGATATGCTGCAAGGGCAGGTAAGTGTCGCCGGTTTCCTGATCATGTATAACGGCATGCCGGTGAAAAAACGTACCACGTCCGCTGTCCTGTCCGGATAATCTTATCGGATGACCTGCATCCAGCAATGAGGCATAGGCCATGGTTTCGGCAAATCCCCAATCCATAGGTAATTCACCCGTGCTCATCTTGATACGACTTTCGATAATGCGCTGTACGGTCGGGTGTAACTTTATATTATCAGGAATACAGGTAATACGTTCCGCCAGCCGTTTCAGGGTTTCACTGTTGATATTGGAATTGATCACCATGTCCCAGCGCGTGCCTTTGTAGGGCGAAAAATCGATTAGAAAATCCCGGCTGACATTGGTTGCCTGCGGGCCTGCAACCGCGCGGTTGTTTTCCAGTGACTGAATGTAGTTATCGAGCAGTCTGTCCGGGTCCTGCGGCGTGATGATATTTTCACTGATGAGTTTTTCTGTATACAGTTTGCGCGCACCCGGGTGTTTCCTGATTTGTTTGTACATAACGGGTTGTGTCGCCGCAGGTTCATCTGCTTCGCTGTGACCATGTTTGCGATAGCACACCATATCGATAACGACATCCTTGTTGAACTCCATGCGAAAATCGAGTGCCAGTTTGGCGATGAATACCACCGCTTCCGGATCATCGGCATTCACATGAAAGATAGGTGCCTGCACCGTCTTCGCAACATCTGTGCAATAGAGTGTGGAACGTGAATCCAGTGGATCGCTGGTGGTAAAACCGATCTGGTTGTTAATGATGATATGCACTGTGCCGCCCGTGGTATAACCTCTGGTCTGCGACAGATTGAATGTCTCCATCACCACACCCTGTCCGGCGAAAGCCGCATCACCATGGAGCAGTACCGGCAATATCTGGTTACGCGCATGGTCCTTGCGCCGGTCCTGACGGGCGCGTACTGAACCCTCTACTACCGGGTCGATGATTTCCAGATGTGATGGATTAAATGACAAGGTCAGATGTATCGGGCCGCCTGGTGTTTCTATATCTGATGAATAACCGAGATGATATTTCACATCGCCGGAACTGTTTTCATTGGCCTTGCCCTTGCCCTCAAATTCGCTGAACAGATCGCTGGGAAGTTTGCCGATGGTGTTTACCAGTACATTAACCCTGCCACGATGCGCCATACCGATGACAACTTCTTTTACCTGCCTGTTACCGCTGTCCTGGATCAATTCGTCCAGTAACGGGATCAGCGGTTCTCCACCTTCAAGCGAGAAGCGTTTCTGGCCGACATATTTTGTATGCAGATATTCCTCAAGTGCATTGGCGGCAATAATGCGCTCAAGGATGCGTAATTTTTTGTCCTTGCTGAATTCCGGTGTTGCCCGGCAGGGTTCCAGCCGTTGCTGTATCCAGCGTTTCTGTTCGGTCTCATTGATGTGCATGTATTCCGCACCAATGGTGCGGCAATAAGTGGTCTGAATGATCTCCAGAATTTCACGCAGGCTGTTCTCGGCATCGGTAGATTGCAATGAGCCGGTATTGAATTTTTTATCCAGATCGGCATCCGTCAGACCGTGATAGGCAGGATCAAGCTCAGGCACGACCGGGCGCTCATATTGTTTCAACGGATCGAGGTCCGCCTGCCGGTGGCCACGAAAACGATAGGCATTGATCAACTGCAGGACGGCGACCTGTTTTTGAGGATCGACAGTGGAACTCCCGGCAGGTTTGACTTTTGCTGCACTGGTTGTCTGTCTGGCGGACTCAAGGAATGCCCGTTGTATGGGTGAGTGCGCGATATCCTTGCCGGGGTCAGGGTCGTTTTTCGACAATGTATCGAAATACTGGCGCCACTCAGGAGCTATACTGGCCGGATTGGCGAGCCAGGCCTCGTAAAGATCTTCGATGAACCATGCATTTCCGCTGTAAAGACAGGATGTACTGATTTTATCCATATCAAAACCTTGATTATTCGTGCTGTGTTGATGTGACAGATGGAATATGCACCAAAATCATGCAATTAACGGTTAAATTTCCCCATCACTCAACGACTAGTACCCGGCAGTTTAAGTTGTTTTGTTAATAATTGTTACAAGTTTAGACGATACCTTGATTTTGTCATGTAACAGCAATTTATAACGTTTCTATCATACGATATAGCCTTGCTGCAATGCCATATTGGGCTGTATTCTTCGGGCATTACTATTAAAAAAGTTTATAAAACGTCTAATAACCCGAGAAGGGAGATTATGTCATGTCTGATACTGTAACCATTATCGACAACAAGACGGGCAAAAAGATTGAATGTCCGGTGCTGCGCGGTACCTATGGGGCCCCTGTCATAGATACAAAATCCTTGTATAGCGAATTAGGGATATTCGCTTTCGATCCCGGATATTTCACTACAGCATCCTGCCGTAGTGCCATTACTTATCTGGATGGGGAAAAGGGCATACTGTTGCACCGGGGTTACCCGATCGAACAACTGGCCAAACACAGCACTTATCTCGAAGTCTGTTATCTGCTGCTCTACGGAGAACTTCCGGCCCACAATCAATTTGAGCAGTTCCGCGCAGATCTGAACAAGCGCAATATGGTGCATGAACATCTGGAACGTTTTTATACCGGTTATCGTTATGATGCACACCCAATGGCGATCTTGGTCGGTATTACCGGGGCGTTGTCTTCTTATTATCACGAGGCATTGGATATTAATGATCCGGAGGACAGGGACATTACAGCAAAACGAGTGATTGCCAAGATGCCTATACTGGCGGCACATTGCTACAAACATGCCATGGGTCATCCGTTTATCTATTCCAGGGATGATCTGGGTTACGTGGAAAACTTCCTCAACATGATGTTCTCGTTGCCTAACCGGGCTTACATACCGAACCAGACGGCAAAACGTGCGCTGGATCTGTTATTGATTCTCCATGCCGATCATGAACAGAATGCTTCAACATCAACAGTACGTTTATCGGGCAGTGCCGAGGCTAATCCCTTTGCCTGTATTGCCGCAGGTATCGTCACGCTCTGGGGCAGGGCACATGGCGGTGCCAATGAGGCTGTGCTGAGGATGCTGGGTGAGATCAAAGACCCGAAAAATATTCCGCAGTACATCGCCAGGGCCAAGGACAAGAACGATCCGTTCCGGTTGATGGGTTTCGGCCATCGTGTTTATAAAAACCATGATCCGCGGGCGACCATTATCCGGCAGGCCTGCCATGATTTACTGGCTGAGGTGGATACTGTCGATCAGCCATTGTTTGATATTGCCATGCAACTTGAAGAGATTGCACTCAAGGATGATTATTTCATTGAACGCAAGCTTTATCCGAATGTGGATTTTTATTCCGGCATTATTCTCAAGGCATTGGGGATACCAACAGCCATGTATACGGTCATGTTTGCACTTGCGCGATCTGCGGGCTGGATATCCCAGTTGCTGGAGATGATGGAAGATCCGGATTTCCGCATCGGCCGTCCGCGGCAGTTATACATTGGTTCCGAGCAAAGGGATTATGTGCCAATGGACAAGCGCAGTTAGCTCGTGTATTCATATCAGGGATCCCGAAGATGCAACAACAAGAACTAACGGAGACCTGAATATATGAGAAAACCAGTACGTGTAGCCGTCACCGGCGCCGCAGGGCAGATCGGCTATTCACTGCTGTTCCGTATCGCCACCGGCGAAATGCTTGGCAATGATCAACCCGTCATTTTGCAATTACTTGAAATTACACCTGCCATGAAGGTACTGGAAGGCGTGGCCATGGAACTGGAAGACTGCGCATATCCATTGCTGGCGGGTTGTGTATTATCAGATGACGTCAATAAAGCCTTCAAGGACGTGAACTATGCGATGCTGGTTGGCGCGAAACCGCGCGGCCCCGGCATGGAACGCAGCGATTTGCTGGAAGCGAATGGCGGTATTTTCAAAGTACAGGGCAAGGCACTCAATGATAATGCCGATCGCAACGTAAAAGTGATCGTGGTGGGCAATCCCGCCAATACCAATGCCCATACCGCAATGGTGAGCGCACCGGATTTGAATCCGCGTAATTTCACGGCCATGACCCGGCTGGATCATAACCGGGCACTGGCGCAACTCGCGGCAAAGACCAATGCAAAAGTCAGTGATATTAAAAAGATGACCATCTGGGGCAATCATTCCACCACGCAATATCCGGACATCAGCAATACTACAATTGCCGGCAAATCGGCGGCCAGCCTGGTCGATCGCGGCTGGTATGAAAATGAATTTATTCCGCGTGTAGCCAAACGCGGTGCCAAGATCATTGCCGCACGCGGAGCATCCAGTGCGGCCTCCGCGGCAAACGGCGCCATCGATCACATGCATGACTGGGTACTGGGCACACCGAATGATGATTGGACCAGTATGGTTGTAGCCAGTGACGGCAGTTATGGTATTCCCGAAGGGCTGATGTATTCATTCCCCGTCACTTGCAAGAATGGCGATTACCAGATCGTGCAGGGGCTGAAGATTGATGAATTCAGCAAGGCCAAGATGGCCGCGACGCAAAAGGAACTGGAAGAAGAACGGGATGCCGTAGCGAAAATTCTGAAATAATAAAATTATTTTTGAAGTAATAAAAAAGCCACTCATTGAGTGGCTTTTTTGTTTTAATAATTAAAATGTCCTTATTAACGGCTGATTCGTTTACGCCAATAGCCTGGACGACGTTTTTGATGAGCAATAGCTACGATCCATATTTTGTCTTGTTCGAGACTATAAATTAGTGAAAAGGGGAATCCACCCAGGACAAAACTTCGTAATTGTTCGTTTAATGGCTGGCCTAATCGTGGTTGTGCAATCAGTACTTCAATTCCGCGCTCAATCTCTTCAATAAACCGGTAACCGAGTCCTTCTACTTCACATTCGTAGTAGATAGCGTTTTCGATTAATTCTGATTCTGCTTCCGGATGAAGTTTAACGAACATCTCTCAGCCTTTCCTTGGCTTTTGCAATGGATTCATTGGCTGGAACTGCTTCAACCAGCCCGTCTTTCAATTCTTTATATCGCCGCTGTGCTTCCTCAAGCCATGCACGCTCAACATTCTCATCTGTTTCCATCTCAAGATCAGCAATAAGCAAACGGAGAACCTCCCGCTTTTCAGCATCGCTGAGGTTGAGAAACTCTTTTTCTATTTCCTTGATAGTCATGTCTGGTTTATTCAGTATTATTGGGTTGATTAACTATAATTCTAGGCCAAACTTATAAATTGTTCAAAAATAAATCACTCCGGCCCTTTTAAGTTCGAAGAAGAACGGGATGCCGTCGCGAAAATTTTGACATAACGGAAAAGAAACTGAAGTAACAAAAAAGCCGCTGTTTCAGCGGCTTTTTTGTTTTTCAATCTGGCTGGTTAAAAATAAATCACTCCGGCCCATTTTTTTGTTGCGGCGATCCTTGTGAAGGCCCTTGTTAGGCTTATGTTAATTATGAAGCCTACGTAATTCTGCTGGCTCTTGTACATTTTGACAACCATGTGAATCATGTTTTTTCATTATTAGAATTATTTCATCTTCTAATTCATTCAATTCATTAACTCTTTCAAATTTGTTAATGGTAGAAAAATAAGAATTTTTGACTGCGTCAATAAACTCTAGATGATGTGCAGTGAGATGAGCATCTATAGAATGTGCATTGGAATTTATTACATGTCGTGGATAATTTATTTCGACTGTACCAGAAGCTCCTTCCCCTTTTTTTGTTTTTTTACGAGGTTGAAAATAAAGATCCCATAGGCAAAGTTGATAGGATGCATGAGAATATTTATTAAAAGCATGTCGAAGCCCTTTACGATAATCTGAAAGTGTCTTTCCATTCGATATATGAGGATTACCTCGCAATTCAACCCATAGCTTTGCTGCATCACTTGGTTTTAATTCATTTTTCTCCCAACGTTCAGCAGCGCCTGGTACGCTTGTGACAGCAATAAAGACATCAAGAGCATCTTCTAACGATCTTAATAATACTACTGCTGGTGAATGCATACCTGATCCATTCAGTTGGCCACAAGCTTCAATTAAAGAAAAAAGATGATTTGAAATTAATAGCCCAGTATTTCTTGATGCATCAGTTGATATATCGGGTGAAGGTTGAGTATTAAAAAATTCGTGCATTATGCGTAATGACTTCTGTATCGGGCTGGTCGGCCCGATTGCCCGCTCACCTGGTTTGGATAAATCTGCTCTCATTTAAAAAAAATATTCCGGAGCATACGAAGGCCTAACAGTTGATTATGCGAATGCCGCTTAATTTCATACTATGCGGCGTTCGTATAGCATAAAAAACATGAACTTTTTGGATTTCGTAGATGTTCATCAAATACCATTTATCCCTGAATCTGTTCAAGGACCAGCCCCCTCCCCTTAATCCCCTCCCGCGAGGGGAGGGGTGATGAATTTTGAATGAAGTTCTTATGAAGTATAGGAAGATTTCCGCTGATGTGAAGCTGGTTATCTCAAGCTGATAACCGGCCAACCCTGTTTTGTGGCTTCTTCGCGCAGGATGTCATCCGGATCGACGGCCAAAGGATGGTCCACAATCCTAAGCAGAGGCAGATCGTTGTGTGAGTCGCTGTAAAACCAGGTTTCATCCGGTTGGTAATTATTTTCCTTGAGCCACGAATTCAGCCGGGTCACTTTGCCTCCGGCATAAGAGGGAATTCCCGCAGCCTTGCCGGTATAGCGCCCGTCTTTAATCTCGGCTTCTGATGCGATCAGATTACTGACACCAAACAGTTCTGCAATCGGTTGGGTGATAAACCGGTTGGTTGCAGTAATGATTAATAAGGTATGTCCCTGCTGCCGGTGATCGGCAATCAACTCCCTGGATTTTTCCAGCAATATGGGCCGGATCTTTCCCTCAATATATTGTGCACGGCGTTGATTCAGTATTTCCGGATCGACACCAGCCAGTGGTTGCAGTTGAAAATTCAGAAAGTCGTGTATATCCAGCCGGCCGGCCTTGTATTCCGCATAATAATGGCGGTTTTGCTGTTGCCGGATAGCACCATCCACATGACCCTGTTCGGCCAGAAATTCACCCCACAGGTAATCGCTGTCACCGCCTAACAGGGTATTGTCAAGGTCGAATATGGCCAGTTTCATGGGGGCGGCAGGATACAGGAGTCAGGAGTCAGGAGCCAGAATTCAGTATGATGTTTTCCTTCTGACTTCTGAATTCTGGCTCCTGAATTCTATGGTTCAGATTGCGGTTATCAGCTTTTTTTGGAAGAATTCCCATAATTCGAATATTTGAGTTTTGCAACAATGATTGATTCTGAAGGCTTTCGCGCCAACGTAGGAATTATGCTGTGTAATCAGGACGGGCAACTGTTCTGGGCCCGGCGTGCCGGTATGGATGCGTGGCAATTCCCGCAGGGTGGAATCAAACCCGATGAGGATGCCGAAACAGCCATGTACCGCGAACTCAGGGAGGAAATAGGCCTGTTACCTGAACACGTTGAAGTGATAGCCAGCACGGATGACTGGCTGAAATACTGGCTACCCAAGCGGTTTATCAGGCAGAACATATTCCCGCTGTGCATAGGCCAGAAACAAATCTGGTTTTTATTAAAATTGATCGCAGATGACAGCCAGGTCAGGCTTGATGTATCCAAAAACCCTGAATTTGATAACTGGCGCTGGATTGATTACTGGGATCCGGCAGAGCAGGTAGTTGCGTTCAAACGAAATGTCTATGAGCAGGCGCTCAAGCAGCTTGCGCCCTATATCTTCCCCAAATTCAGTTGATGTTTTTTATTGCGGTACAGACTGGGATTCAGCTTCATCCGCAGATTGCCGGGTTGCCATTCCCATCATCACCATACGTAACATACTATTCGCCGCTCGATTGCTGACTCTTTGGATATAACCCTGGCGGAAATCAGGGTCGAAATTTTTCTCCGCCATCTTCTGATTGAGTTCCTCCAGTATGCCAGCGCAGTGTTTCATGGCGAAATCCACTACATGTCGCGGATCAGGCTGGCTGTTCATTCGCTCAATGGAGGTATCCGACAGGCAACCGTTATAATTGCCTGAATATTCATTAAGCAAATCATAATCTGCCTGGGCCATTTTATCGGGAGTCAGGTATTCGACCTGTGGTAGAGCAGGTATTTCAGGTAATTCATCTGCCACAATATGAAAAGGCATCGTGGATAACAGGGAAACAAACAAAATCCGGGCTGCATATTTTATAAAAGGAAAGTTCATAATTTTATAATCAATGTAATAATGCGAGGGCGTACCTTACCCGGCAAATGGATCCGGAGTCAATACTACTATTTGGACAGAACCGATAATGACCAGTGCCCAACAGTTTGATGATCGTCTTCTGCCGCTATGGACAGACGATAAGCTTGTTACTCCCGCCTTCGTTTACGATGAGCTGCAGATAACGGATAGACTTGAATTACTCGATATAGTTCACGAACAAAGCGGTTGCCGGGTGCTTTATTCAATAAAGGCGCTATCATTCGCCAGTGTATTAAAAACCATTGCTGAATATGTTGATGGTTTCTCGGTCAGTTCGTTATTCGAAGCCAGGCTGGCGAGAGAGATAATCAAGGACAATGGTACTGTTCACCTGACCAGCCCCGGCATCGGGACATCCGATTTGCCGGAAATTGCGGAATACTGCGATTACCTGAGTTTCAATTCATTATCCCAATGGCAACGTTGCAAACCGTATGCAATGCACAGGCAATGCGGTCTGCGCATCAATCCGGGTTTATCCTATGTAAAGGACGAACGTTATGATCCGTGCAGACCGTGGTCCAAGCTGGGTGTGCCACTTGCACAATTGCAAGACATCAGGACAGACAGTGATCTGCTCGATGGTATCAGCGGACTGCACATTCATAATAATTGCGCAGCAGATGATTATCACCAACTTGAAAAAAGCATTAACCTGCTTATAGATCAATGCAGCGACCTTATTGCAAGGATGCGATGGCTGAATTTTGGTGGTGGATATTATATTAATGATCCATTTCAACTGGATATATTAAATAAAATCGCCTGCTCACTGAAACAGCAATATGATCTGGAGATATTTTTTGAACCGGGCAGGGGCATCGTCAATCATGCGGGTTATCTGGTTGCCAGCGTTATAGACATTTTTGATTCCGGCGGGAAAACAGTGGCGGTGCTTGATACTACGGTGAACCATTTACCCGAGGTATTTGAATATCAGTTCAAGCCTGCCGTGCTGCAGGAGTCTGCGACAGGTAAATACAGCTACTGTCTTGCCGGCGCGAGTTGTCTGAGTGGTGATCTGTTCGGTGACTATAACTTTGACAAGGAATTGCAGATCAACAGCAGGATCATATTCGCCAATGTGGGTGCCTATATGCTGGTCAAGGCCAATATGTTCAATGGCATCAACCTGCCGGCAATATATGCATTAGGCAGATCAGGCAAGATTAAACAGGAATTGAATTTCGAATATAAACATTACCGGGACCGGTTGTGAAGTCTGGCGGGATAAGTCAGGCAGTCATTACCCTGTTCAGGGCTTTTTTCAATATCTGTCTGTTGAAAAGCAGACCGCAGGACCTGCCATCGTCCTATGATCTGCTGCTGGTCTGTTTGTTTCTGTACGCATCCATCAATTCTCTGTTGGCTTTCACGACGACCACACCGGGCTACGCAATCCTGTCCGGTGTGCTCGAAACTTTTCTGGTGGCAGTCATTACCCTGGTCATACTCAAATTGAATCGCCATCCTGAGCGCTGGGTACAGACACTGACAGCCCTGGCCGGCACGGGCTGCATACTTGGAATTCTGGCCTTGCCTTTATTTACTGGCGCGCTTCTGTTGAATACGGGAGATTTTTTGCAGGGGTTGTTTGTTATACTTTATTTAATATTAATTATCTGGAGCCTGGCCATCATGGGCCACATATTAAGACATGCACTGGATACCACGATGGGAGTGGGCGTCGTATTTGCAATCTTCTATATCCTCATTACATCGTTATTAATCGGAGCGCTCATTTCCAGGATAGTGGTTGAATGAAAATCCATATCCTGGGTATCTGCGGCACATTCATGGGCGGGATCGCGCTACTGGCGCGTGAACTGGGACATGAAGTGAGCGGATCCGATGTCAATGTCTATCCTCCGATGAGCACCCAACTCATGGAGCAGGGTATCACCCTGATTGAAGGTTATGATCCGGCCCAACTTGACCCGGCACCGGATCTTGTCATCATCGGCAATGCCATGACCCGGGGCAATCCCTGCGTGGAACATATTCTTAATGCAGGAACGCGTTATACCTCCGGTCCGCAATGGTTGCATGAGCATATATTGCAGGGGCGGCATGTGCTGGCCGTAGCCGGAACACACGGCAAAACCACCACCACCTCCATGCTGGCCTGGACTCTGGAAGTCGCCGGACTCAAACCGGGCTTTCTGGTGGGCGGCATCCCGGAAAACTTCGGCATTTCGGCAAGACTCGGTGACCCGGATTATTTTGTCATTGAGGCGGACGAATATGACACCGCCTTTTTCGATAAACGGTCAAAATTTGTCCACTATCGGCCCAAGACGCTGATCATTAACAATATCGAGTTCGATCATGCTGACATCTTCGCCGATATTGCTGCTATCAGACGTGAATTCCATCATTTGGTCAGGATCATGCCCGATCATGGCCTGATCGTGGTTTTGGCGGGTGATCCGGAGATAGCCAAGGTGCTGCAGATGGGTTGCTGGACACCGGTGGAATATTTCGGGGGCGAGGATTCCCGCTGGCAGGCCAGGCCGCTGCGGAACGATTACAGCGAATTTGAAATCCTGGTGGGTAACCAGCCGGGTGGAATCATGCGCTGGGACCTGATCGGGCAACATAATGCACATAATATCCTGGCGGTAGCTGCGGCTGCAGGACATCTGGGCCTGACTGCCGGTGAAGTTTGCGAGGCCATGTCCAGTTTCAAGAGCGTAAAGCGGCGGCTGCAACTTCTCGCCGTGATTAATGACATCACCCTCTATGATGATTTTGCCCACCACCCCACGGAAATCCGGGCCACCCTGAATGCACTGAGATCTAAAGTGGGAGAAAACAGGATCATTGCGATCATGGAACCCCGTTCCTACACCATGCGTATGGGTGTGCATGGCGATGCACTGGCGGATTCATTCAGCGATGCTGACCATATATTGTTTTTTCAACCGGAAAATATCAGTTGGGATCTCAAACAACAGACCTTCAGCCTCGGCAAGAAGCGCGAGATATTCAATGAAATTGATAATATCGTTGAGAATATGGTCAAAATGGCAAAGCCCCGCGACCATATCGTCTTCATGAGTAATGGTGGTTTTGGTGGCATCCAGCAAAAATTAATCAAGCAGTTACAGGAGCCAGGTTGAATTCTATCCCGTTGTTCCCGCTTAACACCGTCCTCTTTCCGGAAGGTGTGTTGCCCTTGCGTATTTTCGAGACACGCTACCTGGATTTGGTCAGTGAATCCTTACGTACCCAATCTGCCTTTGGTATCTGTCTGATTAGCAAAGGGCATGAGATGGGTGTGCCGGCCGAATGTCACGAGATCGGCACGTTTGCCCACATCGTAGATTGGGGGAAGGGCGATGATGGCCTGTTGGGGATTACTGTACAAGGCGGTAAACGCTTCCGTATCCTGCATACACGCATCCGCAAGAACCGGTTAATGGAAGGCGATGTCGAGATCATCGATGATAACGAGGATGAGGAATTACCGGTCGAATATCAATTGCTCTCTGATTTGTTAAGGCAGATTGCAGATAAATTCAAACTGGCCCACTTGTCCGAACACGCAAAATACCTGGATGCCAACTGGGTGGGTTGCCGGCTTGCCGAATTATTGCCGTTTGATCTTGATGAGAAACAGATGCTACTGGAACTTGATGATCCCCTGCAGCGCTTGCAGCAGATCCAGACGATGTTGCATGGATTCACAGTTGATCAATTCAACAATTAAGCAAACTCTGATTAATTTATGATTGTTATCATGATCGCGAAGCACAGCCAGGCTAGTAGGCCATCTGACACCGAACATGTCATTGCGAGCACCGGAGGTGTGTGGCAATCTGTTGTAAATGTTCATAAATTAAAGAGAGATCACTACGGCGCTTGCAGCGCCTCGTGATGACGCATTCGCATCAGATCATCTGTTCCGTAACATGTGGTTCTCACGATAACAAATATTCAGGATTTTCTTAATCTATAAACACAGTACCTTCCGGTTCTTCAATCACCGGATTTTCCAGCACGCCGATCTTTTCTATCTCTACACGTACTACATCACCGGGCTGCATATAGCCGCGTGGGTTCATTTTTACACCGACGCCGCTGCCGGTACCGGTAGCGATCAAATCACCCGGTTCCAGAGTCATCACCGTGGACAAATATTCCACGAGAAAATAACAATCGAAAATCATCTGGCTGGTATTATGCGACTGGCGTTGTTCCTTATTCACCCAGGTCCTGATATTCAGATTATGCGGATCACCAATCTCATCCGGTGTTACGATCCACGGGCCAACCGGTCCGTGCGTGTCAAATGATTTTCCCAACGTCCAGGTATGTGAGCGCATCTGCCAGTCACGTACCGACACATCATTACAGACAGTAAAACCTGCAATGACGGATTTTGCCTGTTCTTTGGCCACATGCCGGCAGCGTTTACCAATCACGATCCCCAGTTCTCCTTCATAATCCAGTTTTTCAGAAACACGCGGCCGATGAATTGCAGCTCCCGGCCCTATGACACAAGTAGTTTGTTTGTTGAAGAAGGTTGGAAATTCCGGCTGTTCCTTTCCGGTCTCTTCAATATGATCGATGTAATTAAGACTTACGCCAAAATATTTTCCCGGACGGGGCACAGGCGCAAGCAGTTCGACATCGCCAAGATCAAGGCGGTCTTTATCGGCATAAATCTTTTCAATCAGATTGGCAAGGCTTTGTTTGTCACCGGAAAGCAATGCAATCATATTATTATGATCATCAGAAGGGACAAATTGATCATCAATAACTGCACCCACTAAAATTTTATTATTATGCAAAACAGTAGCAAGTTTCATAATTGATTTTATGTATAGAAATTTCTAATTAGTCGATAGTGTCATTTCAGCTGTATGGAGAAATGACAATTTTTTTATTTTTCCAGATTATTTTGAAATCAAATCATACTCCCGATTGAGTTCAGGCAAAAGCATCAGCAGTTTTTCAGGATATATTCAACTGCAGCAAAAATGTTTGCTTCACTGTGCGTGTTCTTGTCCAACCTTTCTTCATCTCCTTTGGTATATTTCCCTGTGCGCACCAGTATGCCTTGTAATCCGGCATTTACCGCACCAATCACATCTGCCTCCACATCATCACCCACCATCACCACCTCTTCAGGTTTGCAATGCATGGCATTGACGGCGCTCATGTAGAATTCAACGGCGGGTTTGCCGATCACTGTAGCCTGTTGGCCGGTTGCAAATTCCAGTGCCTGGACGAAAGGCCCGGCATCCAGGCTGAACTGCTCGCCGTCCCTGAAATAACGATTCACACCCAAGGCGAGGAAAGTGGCGCCAGCACGAATGTACCGGAAAGCTGCGTTCATCTTATCGTAGGTAAATCCATCACCGGCGTCACCCACAAGCACAGTATTAATTTCAGAGTTTTGTTTGTATTCTGCAAATTCCGGTTCGAGATTCGGATGGATCAGTAAATACGGGATGAGATTATTTTTTCTCAGATAATCTTTAGCTGCGATGGGCGCAGTGAATAATTCATCAGGCCGGATATGAATCTGCATGTCAGCGAGTTGTTTCAGGATCGAATCTGAGGTTTTGCGTGTGGTATTGGTGATATAACGCAAGGGCAGTCCGGCATCAGCCAGTTGCTGCACGGCCTGTATTGCGCCGGGCAGTGGTTTATTCCCCACATACAGCACACCACTCAAATCCAGTAATACGCCAGATATCATAATAATAATTATAGAAGTTATAGAATGATATGCGGGGACGATGAATAGTAGGCAAGTGCCGCGAATGCATTGTTGCGTAAGGAAACTCACGAATGACACGATGATATGGTGATCACCGGGAGACAAAGCGTGAGATAAAATTTAAATATTTGTACTAATCATGTGCATGACATTACCAGGTCATGAATTTTATCTGGATGCTATGGCAGGCAATCCGGCCTGATCATCCACTGGATTTGCCAGGGATGATTTTCATCCCGTTCAAGGCACACGATACTTCCCGGCCGGTAAGTCAGGAGGGAATGATCATCTTTTCCGGTGATGAGGTAAGACACCAATTTCGCCATGAAGGGCAGATGTCCAACAATCATGGTATTGGTATCCAATCCGGAGATCGATTCTGCAAGGGGATCCACCGGATCATTCGGTGCTATTCCTTCGATTGCATCGTTTTTACCGTTATTTAGCAATGCCTTTGCCAGTATTTCCGCCGTTTGCCGGGCGCGCGTCTTGCCGCTGTGTTTAATCTGGCCAACAGATACACCCGCCTGCTGCAGATAACCCGCGACCTGTTTGACATCACGTTCGCCTTGCGTACTCAAGGGCCGCTCAGGATCAATCTCCTTTGAAACAGATGCACCATGCTGAACCAGATAGAGTTTCATGGTGGTAATTATAGGAGAAATTAAATCCGTTCTGACTCAATTATAAATTGAATTGCTACCGATTTAGGCTGCGTCAGAAGCGGTAGTTCTGGATGACAGTAGTTGCTTGAGTTCCGGGATGCAGGAGCCACAGTTGGTGCCAGCCTGTAAATATTCACCAATTTGAGTGATATTTGAGATGCCTTTTTCAAAGATAGTCCTGGTAATGGTATTGCGGCCCACGCTGAAGCAGGAACAGACTATAGGGCCGGTATCCTGTGATTTGTCTGCAGATTTTCCTGCGAGCAGGCAGGCCCGCTGGATTTTCTCGAGGGTCTTTTCCCTGAATAGACTCTGTAACCAGTTTCTGTCCGGTAATTGTGACTGGTCTTTGGCAATGAACAGACAACTTTCCAGTTTGCCGTTCCGTATATCGGCCGCACGGTAGCGGCCTATGCTGGCATCGCTGTATTCCAGCCAGTCTAAAGACTCATGATGAAACTGCATGAGTGAGTGAGCCCAATCTTGCCAGTCCTCCGGGATGTTTTTCCCGGCAAGTTCATAATGCCAGTAATTGTCACCGCGATAATTCACCCAGTAAGTATCCGGTGGCGTCATTAATGGCTCACGTGTTATCAGAAAACCTTCCCACGCCATATTTAATGGCGAGATATTGACCGGGGTATGTTTGGATTCCGGCTGGCCGGAGATCGGATCGGTGACCGGATTGACGATGCTGTTGACCCGTGCCTGTGATGCATATTGATCGTTCCAGTGGATAGGGATGAATATACTGCCCCGGCGTTGTTCATTAATAGTTCTGCTCCTGACGATCACTGAACCCCAGCGGCTGGTTACCTGCACAAGCTGGCGATCTGTAATTTGCATCCGTGCGGCATCAACCGGATGTATTTCCGCAAAGGGTTCGCTGATATGTTGCGACAAGCGTGGTGACTTGCCGGTACGGGTAAGCGTATGCCAGTGGTCGCGCACACGGCCGGTATTCAGAATGAAGGGATATTCAATATCCACCGGATTAAACGGAGCCTGGTATGTGACGGCAATGAACCTGGCTTTGCCATTTTCATGAAAAAAGACACCATCAGATATAGTATGCTGCCCGGCATACCGGTTAACCTTGATCGGCCATTGCACAGGTTCAAACCGGTCATATTGTTCATCATCCAGATCGGCCAGTGCAGAAATATCAAAATCACGTTGTCCCTTGTTTTCAAAACCGGACAGGGCCGCATGTTCCCGAAAGATGTCTGCGGGGGTGTTGTAGGCAAAGGCTTTTTCGAACCCCATACGCTGCGCCACTTGCGTAACTATCCACCAGTCCGGTTTGGCTTCACCGGGTGTATCCAGAAATTTTCGTTGCCTCGAAATACGCCGTTCCGAATTGGTCACAGTGCCATCTTTCTCACCCCAGGCGAGCGCTGGCAACAGGACATCTGCATATCGGTTGGTATCCGTATGCCGGATGCAATCTGAAATGATTACAGTCCCACATGTTTTGAGTGCATCACATATCCTGTCAGCAACCGGCAAACTGACTACCGGGTTGGTGGCCATGATCCATACTGTCTTGATCTCGCCACGATGTACTGCATCAAATAATTCCACGGCCTTGAAACCGGGTTTGTCCGCTATCGTGGATGCATCCCAGAACCTTCGCACACGATCTGCATCCTGCGGATTTTCTATATCCATGTGGGCAGCGAGTTGATTGGCGAGTCCGCCAACCTCACGGCCACCCATGGCATTCGGTTGTCCGGTAATGGAGAAGGGTCCCATGCCTGGTTTGCCGATACGGCCGGTAGCCAGATGACAATTAATAATAGCATTGACCTTGTCCGTACCCTGGCTGGATTGATTAACGCCCTGTGAAAATAGCGTAACTGTTTTATTGATACGGGAAAACAGGCGAAAAAATTCCGCCACATCCAGTTCATTCAATTCACATACACGGGCAAGATGTGGAATTGATGGTGTATCCTCTTTGGCGGTTTGTATGGCAGCGGCAAATCCTTCTGTGTGATCTTCGAGAAATTTCCAGTCAAGGGCATCTTCGCGGCGCATGTGATTCAACAGACCATTGAACAGGGCCACATCCGTACCGGCTTTGATTGGCAGATGCAGATCGGCAAAATCACACGTCATTGTTTTGCGGGGATCGATCACGACAATTTTCAAAGCGGGATTATCTTCTTTGGCCTGGACAATGCGTTGATACACTACCGGGTGACACCACGCGGTATTGCTGCCGACAATCACAATGAGATCCGCCTGTTCCAGATCGGAATAGCTGCAGGGCACGAAATCCGCACCAAATGCGCGTTTGTATCCGGCAACGGCGGAGGACATGCACAGGCGTGAATTAGTGTCGATATTCGCAGTTCCAATAAACCCCTTCATCAGTTTGTTGGCGACGTAATAATCTTCGGTGAGTAATTGGCCTGAAACATAGAAGGCAACGGATTCAGGACCGTAGACTTCTATACTTTCTGTGATGGTTGTTGCGACATAATCAAGTGCCTTATTCCAATCTGTTTGTTTGCCGTTGATTTCCGGATAAAGCAGGCGATCTTCCAGATCAAGTGTTTCACCGAGGGCCGATCCTTTGGAACAGAGACGACCGAAGTTGGCCGGATGTTCGGAGTCACCCTTGATCTCAATTGCCCCATTATTTTTTACAGTTGTGATGACTCCGCACCCGACACCACAATAGGGGCAGGTGGTGCGGGTGGATTGAGTGGTATTTCCGGGACCTGAAAAGGCAGACACGATCAGACTTCAGCGGTTTTCTTGTATACAACAGGTTGTGATTCCGGTTTATCCAGCGATACATAAATCATGTTCTCTTCAATGCGAACTGGATAATGATTTGTGCAACCGCTATCAGGGCCGGTCGCTTCTCCGGATTCCAGGGAAATGACCCAATTGTGCAACGGGCAGGTGACACGCCGATCGTAAACAATGCCCTGTGACAAAGGGCCACCCTTGTGCGGACAACTGTCCAGCAGGGCAAAAACTTCATCAGTCGCATTGCGAAATACAGCGATATTACCGTTGTCTGTTTTTACTACTCGCGCACCGAGTCTGGGGATGTCATCAATGTGCCCCACTTCTATCCAGTCCATATTCAAACCTTGCTCACGGTACGCGCATTATCAGAACTGATTTGTTTGATGGGCATGAACTCACGCAGGTCCTGCACATTGGCGATTAATGACCAGGGATCAACCTGTGCATGTTGCTGTGACTCATGAAAACGGGCTGCAAGTGCCTTGCGGCCTTCCACATTGTATACAATTTTTTCCTTTACGTAAGAAAGGCCGACACGTTCGATCCAGGGTGCAGTACGTTCCAGATAACGTCCTTCTTCACGATAAAGTTGCATGAAAGCGGCACAGTATTCCTTTACGTCATCCGTTGAGGTTACCTTGCAGAGCAGATCGGTGGCCCTGACCTTGACTCCACCATTGCCGCCGACATGTAATTCCCAACCGGAATCTACAGCGACGACTCCAAAGTCCTTGATTGTTGCTTCGGCGCAATTACGCGGGCAACCGGAAACAGCCATCTTGAATTTATGTGGTGTCCATGCGCCCCAAGTCATTTTTTCAAGTGCGATACCCATGCTGGTCGAATCCTGTGTACCGAAGCGGCACCATTCAGACCCCACGCAGGTTTTCACTGTTCTGAGTGCTTTGCCATAGGCGTGACCGGAAACGAATCCGGCCTTGCTGAGATCACCCCAGACTTTGGGCAGGTCTTCCTTTTTCACACCAAGCAGATCGATACGCTGGCCGCCGGTGATTTTGACTGTAGGAATTTTGTATTTCTCCGCAACATCCGCAATGGCACGTAATTCTGCCGGATTGGTTTCACCACCCCAGATGCGTGGTATCACGGAATAGGTGCCGTCTTTCTGGATGTTGGCATGGGCGCGTTCATTGATAAAACGCGACTGCGCATCATCCTGATATTCTCCGGGCCAGGCACTGATCAAATAATAATTCAGGGCAGGGCGGCAGGCATGGCATCCATCCGGTGTTTTCCATTCGAAGAAATACCGTATGACCAACATTGTTTTTAATGAGTGTTCGATAATGCCCTTGCGTATTTCTTCATGAGTGAATTCCGTGCAGGGACACAAAGGTTTCTTGCCGGTTTGTGTATAGTCTGTACCTACTGTCGATGCCAGCAAGTCTTCAACCAGTCCTGTGCAGGAGCCGCAAGAACTTGAGGCCTTGGTATGCGCCCGTACATCGTCCAGTGTGAACAGATTTTTTTCGATGATGGCCTTGACAATTGTTCCCTTGCACACACCGTTACAGCCGCATATTTCTGCATTGTCCGGCAACGAGGCCGTGTGACTGGTACTGCCATGGCCGGAATCACCGATATGTGCCTGCCCGAATAACAGGTTCTCCCGTATATCGGATATATCCGTCCCGTCACGCATCAACTGGAAATACCAGGAACCGTCAATTGTATCGCCATACAACACAGCGCCTTCGATTTTATTGTTTTTGATCACCAGTTTTTTGTAGATGTCCTGTGATGAGTCCTGGTAGATCAAGTCTTCGGTGTCATCGTCTCCCAGGTAGTTTCCCGCCGAGAACAGATCGATGCCGGTGACCTTGAGTTTGGTTGATGTCACCGATCCTTCGTAACGTGCAATGCCATATTCCGCGAGGTGATTGGCGCATACTTTGGCTTGTTCGAACAATGGTGCGACCAGCCCGTAAGTTGTGCCGCGATGCTGTACACATTCGCCGACAGCATAGATACGCGGGTCGAAGGTCTGCATGGTATCAGTTACGATGACCCCGAGTTCACAATATAGACCGGAATTTCTGGCAAGTACGGTATTTGGCCGGATACCTACTGCCATCACCACCAGATCGGTCCCGATTTCCATACCGTCCTTGAAACGCACGCCGGTAACATGAGTTTCACCAACTATGGTTTCAGTCTGTTTTTCCATAAAAAATTTCATGCCGCGATCTTCCAGTGACAGCCGCAATAATTCAGCAGCAGGTTTATCAAGTTGCCGTTCCATCAGGCAATCGAGCAGATGTACAACGATCACGCTCATTCCCTGCTTCATCAAACCATTGGCAGCTTCAAGACCCAGCAGGCCGCCACCAATCACCACGGCGTTTTTATGTTTTGCCGAAGTTTCCAGCATGGCGTTGACATCATGAATGTCCCGGAAGGTAATCACGCCGGGAAGATCTTTGCCAGGAATCGGGATCACAAATGGATTGGATCCGGTGGCCAGAATAATGCGATCGTATTCACGGTGAGTCCCATCTTCTGCAACTACTTTCCTGTTGACACGATCGATCTTCGTAACAGTCTTTCCTTTCAGTAGCGTGATGTTATTTTCAGCGTACCACTCTTCAGTATTAATCATGATCTCATCAACTGTCTTTTCACCCGCGAGGACAGGTGACAGCAGAATGCGGTTATAATTGCCATAAGGTTCGGCACCAAAAACAGTGATGTCATATTTCTCCGGTGCGAGTTTCAGCAGTTCTTCCACTGTACGCACTCCAGCCATGCCGTTGCCTATCAGGATCAGTTTTTCTTTGTTCATAAGAGTGCTCAAATAATTATTTCCGGGGATTAATGTTTCTCACATTCAGCAAGAAATGAAATCAGTTCCTCGCGGAGTGTGTAATAATCCGGATGATTGACCAAAGCTTTACGGCTGCGCGGACGAGGCAGATCGACTTCCATGATCTTGCCGACTTTTGCATGCGGGCCATTGGTCATCATGACGACGCGATCCGCAAGCAGGATCGCTTCATCCACGTCATGGGTCACGATAATTGCGGTGACCTGGGTCCTGGTCCAGACTTCCATCAGGACTTCCTGCAATTCCCAGCGGGTGAGTGAATCCAGCATGCCGAAGGGTTCATCGAGCAGCAGTAGTTTGGGCGACAGGGCGAAGGCGCGGGCAATACCCACGCGCTGTTTCATGCCGTTGGAAAGCTCCGTGGCTTTTTTATGCATGGCATCGGCCAGGCCGACACGGGTCAGATAATATTCCACAATATCGTTGCGTTCCTTTGCGGTGGCGTGTGGATAAACACTTTCCACACCGAGAGAGACATTTTCATAAGCAGTCATCCATGGAAACAGGCTGGGGGCCTGAAACACCACGGCACGGTCAGGTCCGGCTGACCAGATTTCTTTTTTATCCAGCACAATGCCGCCATCGCTGATATCATTCAGGCCGGCGGTCATGGAGAGCACAGTGGATTTGCCGCAACCCGAGTGACCGATAATGGATACGAATTCGCCTTTGCGCATATTCAATTCAAATCCATCAACAACGGTCAACGGTCCCTTGGGCGTCGGGTATTTCTTGGTGACGTTATAAAACTCGAGATATTTCGGATCACCCAGATGTTCCTGATAGGATTTAATCGCCTCTGGTGTTTCTATTTCTTTCTGTTCAGTATTCGCAGTACGAGGTTGCACGTTTGGTAACTGGATCACATTATCCTGATTATCTGTTTCAACCTTGATGCCGACGCTCATTAAGTACTGGGTAATATCGCTACGCAGTTGCTTGAATTTTTCATTATGATTAATGGCCGTACGATCACGTGGCCGCGGCAGATCAATAACAAATTCCGGCCCGAATGTTGCGTTTGGGCCGGGATTCAATGGAATGATGCGGTCTGCCATGATCAGCCCTTCGTCCACATCATTAGTAATCAGGATCACAGTTTTACGATCCTGTTCCCAGATACGGATGATTTCATCCTGCAGGTTGGCGCGGGTCAGTGCATCCAGTGCACTCAACGGTTCATCCAGCAACAACACATCCGGACTGGCCGCCAGTGCCCGCGCCACATTGACTCGCTGACGCATACCACCGGACAATTCCGCCGGGCGCTGGTGTGTGGCATGTGAGAGGCCCACCAGTTCGATGTATTTTTCAACGTGTGCCTTGCGTTGTGCTTTGCTCCAGCCCTTGTAGGTAGCATCAACTGACAGGGCAATGTTGCCGTAAACCGTCAGCCACGGCATGAGGGAATAACTCTGGAACACAATCCCCCGATCCGGTCCCGGTCCCTTTATGGGTTTGCCTTTTTTAAGGATTTCACCATTGTCGGGATAGATGAGCCCGGCAATAGCAGAGATCAGGGTAGTCTTGCCGCTGCCGGAAAATCCGACAATGGCAACAAACTCTCCTTCATTGATTTCCAGGTTGATGTCCTTGAGTACGGATGTCTTGTCTTTACCGCTACCGTAGGTTTTACAAAGATTTCTGACTGCAAGAAATGTCATATTTATTTTTTCCTTACAGGGTTTTGCCAAAGGAGAAGAATTTCTGCAGGGTCATCATGATGCGATCCAGCAGAAAGCCGATAACACCGATGGTAAATACTGCAACCATAATCCGGCCCAGCGATTGCGAGCTGCCGTTCTGGAATTCATCCCAGACGAATTTTCCGAGACCGGGATTCTGGGCAAGCATTTCCGAGGCAATCAGCACCATCCAGCCCACGCCCAGTGACAGACGCAAACCGGTAAAGATGAGCGGCAATGCACTGGGCAAAACGATCTTTGTCACTGTTTTGAACCAGCTGAGTTGCAATACGCGGGAGACATTCATGAGGTCCTTGTCGATAGAGGCCACACCGACTGCGGTATTAATCAATGCCGGCCACAACGAACATAAAGTGACCGTGATGGCAGAAGTAATGAATGCTTTCTGGAACATCGGGTTTTCGGTCACGTACACCGCACTCACCACCAGTGTCACGATCGGTAGCCACGCCAGAGGCGATACCGGTTTGAAAATCTGAATCAACGGATTGAGCGCGGTATTGACTGTGCTGCTGAGCCCGCAAAGCACACCTACCGGTATTGCAATAATGGAGGCTAGAAAGAATCCGGTAAATACCGTCCACAGACTGGTGAGTATCTGATCAAGATAAGTCGGTTTGCCGGTATAGGGCCGGATTCTGACTTCAGCACCGGGATCCTTCGCCAGAATTTCCGTATTACGCTGCTTCTGCCGATCGTAAAAGCCGGTTTCTTTTCCCCGTTCCGTATAATGCTCATCCAGCAAATTTACGGCTTCACTCCAGATTGCGGCGGGACCCGGAATGGCCCCAAGACTGGTTTGCACCTTGGCGGCCGACCAGTCCCAGATCACCAGGAAAACAACAAACGCAATAACGGGAATGCCCATGATCTTCCAGAGTTCCCTGATCTGTCCGGCAGGATCATCACCGGCACACAGTTTTGTGATGGGGATTCCCCAGGTTAAACCGGTCAATTCAAGGAAATTGACAATCCGGGTGGATAACGCAATTTTTCTTTCCCCGGGTTT
>MGYU01000096.1:0-29449 GCA_001801885.1 Gammaproteobacteria bacterium RIFCSPLOWO2_12_47_11 | reverse complement strand
GGGTTTTTTATTTACCTGAATATCCTTTACTTCGGCAGTTGTTACGGTATCAGGTGCTTCCGCCAGGGTTTCATCTTTCAATACAGTATTCGATTGCATATTCATAGTCATAATGGTTTAAACATTCCTAGCGTCGCCTGCACGATTACAGGCGACTTTCACAGGTTGAGGGGAGTCAGTTGACCGTGTCATTTCCTTTCAGTCCGATCGGAAATTGTTCAAGGTATGCGTTCGGTTTGCGGCCATCGAATGGAATACCATCAATAAATGTGGTGTGTTCTACCGGACGGAAACCGTCTGACTTGTCCAGGTCAGGGAAATCAGCTGCCGACATTTTCCCTTCGGCAATCAATGCCTTTGCTGCCTGTGCATAGATGTCCGGGCGATAGACCTTTTTAGCCATCTCCATATACCACTCATCTGGTTTGTGTTCCGGGATCTGGCCCCAGCGGCGCATCTGGGTCAGATACCAGATTGCATCAGAGTAATAGGGATAGGTGGCGTTATAGCGGTGGAACACGTTGAAGTCCGGTGCCTCGCGTACATCCCCTTTCTCGTACTCGAACACGCCGGTCATGCTGTTGGCGATAACTTCGTAGTCGGCGCCGACATAGTTAGATTGCGAAATAATTTTCGCCGCTTCCGGACGGTTTTTGTTGTTTTCCTCATCCAGCCACTTGCCGGCGCGGATCAGCGCCTTGACCACGGCGATGTGGGTATTCGGATATTTATCCGCCCAGCCCTGGCTGACGCCGAATACCTTTTCGGAGATGTTGTTGCGGATGTCGTAGTCGGTGATCACCGGCACGCCGATCCCCTTGAACACTGCCTGCTGGTTCCAGGGTTCGCCCACGCAATAGCCGTAGATCGTTCCCGACTCCAGGGTTGCCGGCATCTGCGGCGGTGGTGTGACCGAGATCAGGACATCGCCATTGAGCTGACCGGTGATATCGCCCGTGTGCGGCGCGTAGTAACCGGGGTGGATGCCACCGGCCGCCAGCCAGTAACGCATCTCGTAGTTATGGGTGGAAACGGGGAAGACCACACCCAGGTTGAAGGGTTTGCCCTGGGTCTTGTAGCTCTCGATGACGGGTTTGAGCGCGTCCGACTTGTTCGGATGCACCGGTTTGCCATCCTTCATGGGCAGATGTTTTTTCATTTCGTCCCAGACGGCATTGGAAACGGTGATGGCGTTTCCGTTCAGGTCCATGCTGAAGGCCGTGATGACGTCCGCCTTGGTGCCGAAACCGATGGTGGCGCCGATCGGCTGACCGGAAAGCATATGTGCACCGTCCAGTTCGCCATCGATCACTCGATCAAGCAGAACCTTCCAGTTTGCCTGCGCTTCCAGTGTGACATACAGGCCCTCGTCCTCGAAATAACCTTTTTCATAGGCAATCGCCAACGGCACCATATCGGTCAGTTTAATAAAACCAAATTTGAGATCTTCCTTTTCCAGATCATTAACGGCATACACAGAACTTATGCAGGAAAATGCCAGAATTATCGCTATAACACATGTCAATCCGTATTGCCTGCCAATATTTGCAAAATTAAATTTCATCATAATTCACGTTTACTCCGTAAGTTTTTAAATCCGGTCAACAACAAAATCCAGCCAAAAAAAACGCCCAGAAACAAAGCCATTAATGGTTTATTTCGTGGACGCCTTTGCCCGCACAGGTGATTACCAGCCTCTGGTGTTAATATTCACCCGGGTTGTCGCCGTTGACATTAACCTGTGAGTTCATGATTTTACCTCAACACTCATAATGCAACTTGCTTGCCACTTTCCGGGTAATGACGGTATTACTACGTTACAGGCTTTTTAAATGGATAAAATCAGTTTGAATAACACAGAAGATGTAAAAATTTGCACCAATGTTGATTTTACAGACCAATTTTTGCACAAAAAAAGTGCGATCAAGGTGAGTGATTGAATTTTTCGAGTTCTTTCAGTTGTACTTTCATATGATTGACAATGAATCCGGACATGTACTCGAGCAATTTATCCGGATTGAAAATATTTCCATCAAGATAACTATCAGATCCCATACTGAATTCTCGATCGTTATCCTGCATCGTCCAGGCAGTATGATGTTCCCCTTCGTTTTTATAATTACTTGAAGGGTGTTTGAGTCCCAATTGATCTGCAGCCTGGCGATAGATATCCGGCCTGTAAACAGCTTCAACTGTTTTTCTGATGTCGATATATTCTTCAAGTTGTCCCCAGCGATACATTTGCGCAATGATCCAGGAGGCATGCGAACACCAGGGGAAATTGGCGAGGTAGCGGTGGAACACATTGAAATCAGGAACAGATACGGGTGCGCCGTTTGCCGTGTACTGAAAATTACCCGCCATAGACATGTTGATCACGTCCTGTGAAATACCAATGTATTTTTCATCTGCCAGTATATCGGCCACGGCGTTGCGGTTTTCCGGTTTGTCTATCCACGCAGCGGATTCCAATAAGGCCATAAGCAAAGCCAGATGAGTGCCAGGGTACTTGTCTGCCCATTCATGGGTCACGCCAAATACTTTTTCCGGGGAATTATTCCAGATCTCGTAACCGGTAATCAGTATTTTGCCGGCGCTCTCCTTAACTGCACAACTGTTCCAGGGTTCTCCCACACAAAATCCGTCAATATGCCCTGCCTTGAGATTATCAACCATGTATTGTGGAGGGATGACCATCAGGCGCACATCGTGATCCGGATCGATCCCGGCCGAAGCCATCCAGTATCGTATTTCATAATTATGATTTGAAAATGGATAGACCATGGCAAAGGTCAAGGGTGGTTTTCCTGAAGATTTGTCTTCATCTAATACTTGTTTCAATGCTTTTGCAGATCGTTTCGGATCTGAAGCGATTTTATGGTCAATAGCAAGCAAGCGTTCATAAAGATCGTTTGACACCGTAACAGCATTGCCGTTTAAATCCATACTGAATGCAGTGAGCATGGGTTTTTTGGTAAAACCAAGACCGAGTGTGGTGGCAATCGGAATACCTGCCAGCATATGTGCTCCATCGAGTGCACCAACACAAACTTTGTCCCGGATATTGGCCCAGGAAGCTTCCCTGGAGAGCTCTACCTTTAAGCCGTATTTTTTAAATAATCCCATTTCACTGGCAACGGCGAGTACACAACAGTCTGTTAAAGGAATGAAGCCTAGTTTCAAATCAGTTTTTTCAGGCACTATTTGATTATTTATTTCTTGGTCAGTCATTGGTCTATTTATCCGTATTTATTTCAACAGTTCTGCTGCAGCAATAATGCTGCGAGCAAGGTCAACCAGTTTCATGTTTCTACTCATGGCAATCTTCTGCATGGCCTTGTAGGCTGTTGCTTCATCGTAGTTTGACTGTTTCATGACGATGCCTTTGGCCCGCTCAATCAGCTTTCGTTCTTCCAGGCTGTTCCTGGTCTTTTCAAGTTCATTCCTGATCGTCTGGTACTCATTGAAGCGGGCAATGGCCGTTTCAAGGATTGGCATAACTCTTTGAGGCTGTAATCCATCGACTATATAGGCGGTCACTCCAGCCTTGACGGCCTTGTGTATGGTTTGACTGTCATCATCATTGGTAAACATAACGATTGGCCGTGGGCGATCGGCGCTGATGCTTTGCATATGTTCCAGTGTGTCGCGATCCGGTGAATCCATATCAATAATAATAATGTCCGGAAGATATCGATTGACCATTGCAGTTAAATCATCTCCGGTAGAAGCCCTGGCGACAATTCTGTGTCCCAAGCCGGTTAACAGTTTTTCCATGGCCATGGAACGTTCCGGCAATTCATCAATGAGCATAATGTTTAATTGTCTGGTTTCTTTGGCCATGTTTATATGCAGAAATCGAATCCGTATTTTTCAGAAAAAATTTTTAACACAAACAAAACACTCCCTTCCCTGGGGACAGGAAGGGAGTGATATTACTGTTGTGTCTTTATAAAATATAGCTAAGGAACCTCTGATTAAGTATCTTCACCGTCATGCTGGTGAAAACGACCCACAGGATGTGGGAAATGTCGCGAGACGCCTATATGGATATAGGCGGTAGAGCGACGCAGGATGCCAAAGCCGAGGACAGGGCCGCTCAATCACATCCCTGTAACCGCGGCATTAGCACATCCGTGTGCGTCAGTCCGTAGCGACCAGCATCCAGTAAACAATTACCCCCATCCTCGGCTCGAGCTCCTGCTTCGCTCTACCTCCTGCATCCATGCAGTCGTACCTTCCCCCGGAGGAGGAAGGGGATACTGGCATGCGCCAGAATGACGACTCAAAAGATTATTGGGACTTAATCAGAGCTTCCCTAATTCATAAATGCGTGATCATATTTTCTAGAATTTCACCTCCACCCAACCCCAGAATTTGGAAACGTCTGCTGCCGTAGGACCAACTGCATTAAAGGCGTTTTTATCAGCATCGTATGCACCGTATTTCAGGCCAAGCGTATAATGCTTGTAAAAAGTTTTGGTCAGCAACAGATCAAGTTCCCTACCGAAATTATAACTGCGGTTATCAGAATTGATATCGTGATATTCAGCGATAAACTTTGCACCGAATGCGGATACAACCGCCGTGAGATAATAATCCTCTATGCCATTGGCGGGTGTTACCAGAAAACGATCTGTCCAACCCTGAAACGCATGACCGGTTGCCAATGGTGTCTGGAAGCTGCTTGTCCCGTTACCGGAAAGTTGTTCATAGCTGAATTTCAGCATCACTGATTCAACAGGCCCGGCCAGTTTGAAAACGGCCCCTAATTCGCCAAGTATATAATCTTCATCAACACTGGCCGGGTTATCGCCATAATCATCCTGTTTGGCATATTCTGCAGTGTAAATTCCCTTGATGGTGTCTGTTAAAGGAATGCCGCCATTCAGGCGCAGGCCATAGGTTGCAACAGAATTTGCAAGTGAATTTTCAAAATCAAGAAGGTAGACATAACCCTCCAGTTGTCCAAAAGGCAATCCGGCATATTTGATATTGATAAAATGCGAATCACTATCGAAGTTGGCCACGTTCGCACTGTTCGCGGCGCCGGCTGATTCATCGGTGAAAATGCGATTCACATACCAGGAATAGGCATAATTGATAGTGGTGTCCGGCAATGATGTGTTGGTGAAGCTGATGGCATCATGATTTTGCCAGTTCTGCCGCCAGAGTACTGTACCCATATAACGGTGATGCGGGGCATCCCGGTAGGTAATTATCTGCCGGCCAGCTTTTACATAAGTATTTGGAATGCCACTGAATCCCAGATAACCTTCTATGAAATCCGTGTCGGAAGGATCAGCCACAACCGCATATTGTGTCTTGGCATTGGGCCTGCCTGTGGCGTCATTAAAATCATCCAATCCTACAGCGCGGACATCCTGGATCAGTAACCTGGCATCGAAATCAAAAAATTTACCTGTTTTATACCCCAATGTTGTTCTGATAGTTGAGGCCTTGGCGTCTTTTAACGGAACCCCACCCGGCGCCAGGTCATCGTCCACATGTTCAAACCGGTAACGTGCACTGAAATCAAATTTGCCTCCGGTAAGTGCATTCCAGAACGCATCTTCTGCTCTGGCGTTACCCAGCATTAGCATTCCCAATGATATTGTCATTACACATCTAATAAAAAAACTCTTGATAGCAGTATGTCTGTTCACATTTATTTCCTTTCATCAGGTTGGTTAATATGAATATTCCGCACATATATGGGCGAACAGCGACATTGCTGCAAGATGAGATCACACCTTTGCGATCAATTAAGAGGGTTACCATAACCGGTACAAAACAAAAGTATGGCGTTCGTTCGTTATTTAGCAATATACATGCCAGCCATATAACTTTATGAAAAGACATATAATTTTGAGATGTAGCAACTGGCGTAATGCAGATGGGACAGTTTATTTGCACCAAGGTATGATTATGTTTTTATGGCAATGATCATTATTGGTGCCGAATTGAAAATTTTCTTCGGGGAATTTTATGAAAAACCTGCTTGATCCCGATTCCAGGACAGATGTCATCATCCCGGTTTTGGGCATCATGCCATTACTGATGGTGGCCAACAGTTTTGAAACCGCTGCTGCCATAGGCATAGTCAATTTATTGACAATGGTTATTGCGGTTACGGTTATCTCGGCTACCCGGAATTTGCTGCCGGTCGAAATACGCCTGCCCGCAATGCTACTGGTCATAACCAGTGTGGTTTCCCTGGTTTATATTTTGATGCAGTTCTGGTTTTATGCCATCAGTCAGAAGCTGGGTATCTATATTCCATTGATAGCCATGAATTGCCTGGTGCTGGCCTGGGTGGAAGAATACGCGTTACGCCATGGTGTAATAAAATCCCTGTTACATACCTTACAGGCAGGTCTGGGGATACTGACCATCTTGATAGTGATAGGGGTGATCAGGGAATACGCAGGTTTGTCATTATTGAAACAACCTGCCGGCGCATTTCTTGTCTTTGGTTTTCTGGTTGCTCTATATAACCTTGCCGTTAACCAACAACGGCAATCAGGTTAACCATCAATTTTAATATGTGCTAACTGGTATTTATTTTGAATAAACAAAAACGTACCCGTATTTTTGAACAGCTTAAAGCACATAATCCCCATCCAACCACTGAGCTGAAATATAGAAATCCGTTTGAATTACTGGTGGCGGTGGTTTTATCGGCGCAAGCTACCGATGTCAGTGTGAATAAGGCAACAGAAAAACTGTTTACCGTGGCCAATACACCTGAAGCAATTCTCAAGCTGGGGATAAACGGACTGAAAAAGTACATCCGGACCATCGGCCTGTATAACGCCAAGGCGACGAATATTATCAAGACGTGCAAGATTATACTGGAGCATCATCAGGGCCGGGTACCGGACAATCGTGAGGCCCTGGAACAATTACCCGGTGTTGGCAGAAAGACCGCCAGTGTGATACTGAATACAGCATTCGGGCAACCCGCTATCGCGGTGGATACCCACATCTTTCGTGTTTCAAACCGCACCGGTATCGCCCCAGGCAATAACGTGCTGGAAGTGGAAAAAAAGTTACTGAAATTTGTGCCGGATAAATACAAACTGGATGCACATCACTGGCTCATCTTGCACGGACGTTATGTGTGTCTGGCGCGTAAACCCAGGTGTGGCGATTGTGTAATTTATGATCTGTGTGAATGGAAAGAAAAAAGGAAGTATGACAGCTCGTAGACATAATGTGGGAAATTTATAAATAATGTTTGTGCAGGATAGAAATTCAAACCGCCGGTTTTTTGTGGAGGTCTGGGAAAAATATCAGTCCAGACAGCCATTGCAGCCACTGGAAGACCTGGTGCTTGCAGTCATCAAGGATCATCCTGAATATCACGCCTTGCTGGAACAGGATGAAAATATATTATTACAGGAGTATGCCCCGGACATGGGGGTTACCAATCCGTTTCTACACATGGGGATGCATATTGCCATCAGGGAGCAGGTCAGCAGCGACCGGCCACCAGGTATCAGAAAGCTTTATCAGGATTTAAGGGTGAAATCTGCTTCCGTTCACGGTTTGGAGCACAACATAATGGAATGTCTGGGAGAAACATTGTGGTCTGCACAACGGAATAATACACTGCCGGATGAGGCAGTTTATCTGGATTGTATTAAACGGATACCATGATTATGGACACTAATATTAAAACGCTTTACAACAGTCTTGACAAAAAATATACGCTGGAAGAGCAACTCGCCAATCTGGCGGAGATCAGCCAGTATTTTTCCACCTCGCTGAATATTCAGGAGACCCTGAAAAATGCCATACAACAATTTCTGATCTATCTGGATGCGGAGGCTGCATCGATATTCTTACTTGAAAATGATGATACTGAACTGGTGTGTATGGATTGTGCCGGCCCGGTCGATATTACCGGTTTACGCCTGAAGGCAACTGCGGGGATCGTTGGACATACGGTAATCAGTAAGGAAAGCCAGATGGTCCGCGATGTCAGCAAAGACAAACATTTTGCACAGTCCGTGGACAAGACCTCCGGGTTTGTTACCAAATCTATCCTGTGCACACCATTGATGGTGCAGGATCAATGTATCGGTGCGCTCGAACTGATCAACAAGAAAAGCGAGGATGGTTTGTTTGATACCAGGGATCAGCATTTATTGATGGCGCTGTCCTCGGCAGCGGCATTGGCGATCCACAATGCGCGGATGGCGTCTTCCCTGGTGGAACAGGAAAGAATGCGCAAGGAGCTTGAGTTGGCCAGGGAGATTCAACTGGCTCTACTGCCCCGTACTTCTGTTGCAGATTTTCCTGTACGCGGCATTAATTATCCGGCACTTGAAGTTTCCGGCGATTTTTATGATTTTTTCCGGCGTGAAGATGGCAAAATCTATTTCAACCTGGCGGATGTTTCCGGTAAGGGTATGAACTCGGCTATGCTGATGGCCAAGGCCAGCAGTCTGTTGCACCATCTGGCAAAATCCATGGATGACCCCGGAGAACTGCTGGCGCGGGTCAATGACGAACTCTGTGAAACCGTATCTCATGGTATGTTTATCACTATCGTCTCCGGTTTTATAGATATGAATAACAGCGTCATCCGGTTATCCAATGCCGGACATCAGCCCCCGCTGTATCATCGCGATGACGGGACAATTGAAGAAATACCTGCCTCTGCACTGCCCATCGGGATACTACCGGCCACCGATTTCCCGGTAACCACCATTCCCATGCAGGGCGGCAGTTTATATCTGTTTACTGACGGGGTAACGGAGAGTCTTGATGCGAATGGCCAGCTACTGGATATCGCCGGATTTATCAGATTGATCCAGTCCAATGCGCACCTGCCACCAGCCAAACGGCTGGAAAATTTTGTGGCGGAAATTCGCGGCCCGAATGTTAACCAGCGTGATGACATCACTCTGATGGTAATTGATTGTAAACCACGATGAGCTCTAATGAACAATTGGTAAAATTGCATTTACCGGCCAGGCCTGAGCGTCTGTGCCTGGTTCGGGTGCTGGTCAAACGGGTCGCAGAACTGGCAGGGTGTGATACAGAACTCTCGGATAAACTGGTCATTGCGGTCAACGAGGCCTGCATGAATGTCATTAAGCATGCCTACAAGGGGGACTATTCAGGTGAAATAATCCTGGAAATACACAATAATGCCGGTAGCCTTTTATTCAGGTTGCTGGACCATGCTGACCCGGTCGACCTTGATTCTGTAAAGCCCAGGGACTTGGAAGACATCCGGCCCGGGGGGTTGGGCACACATTTTATCCGGGAGATTATGGATGAATGTAATATGGGGCATCTTGAAGGTGGTGCGGGGAACTACCTTGAGATGATAAAAAAAATAAGTTGAAGAGAGCAATGCGTTATGAAACTCAAGTTACGCGAAGAGGGCGGTTACGCAGTTATTGAATTATCGGGTGAAGTTGATTTGTCCTGTTCACCTGAGGCGAGAAAAGAGATCCTGGCTTGCCTCAAGGCCAATAAAAACCTCCTGATTGATCTTTCTGCAGTAACCTATATTGACAGTTCCGGGGTGGCCAGTCTGGTGGAAGGTTATCAGACGGCCAGAAAACAAAACCAGAAATTCGGTCTGGTCGGGGTGAGCAAGGCCGTGCTGAATGTCCTGCAGCTTGCCCGGCTCGACAAGGTATTCCCCATCCACGACAGTGCCGCAGAATGCATCACCGCCAATAAATAATCACAAATGAACAGCTTGGCAACTTCTCCTACGATCCGTTGGATCGAACAACTGGGCCGCAGGGCGGCAGCCGCTGTAGAAGAAGCGGGATATATCTTTGCCCTGTTCATTGAAAGTGTGTTCTGGATCTTCTGTGGTCCGTTTTACAAGCAACCCATCAGGGTTCCCTCCGTATTTACCCAAATGATGCAGATCGGGATTGCTGCCATACCGATAGTCTTTGTGTTGTCATTTGCTATCGGTGTCATGTTGGCGATTCAGGGTATCCATACACTCAAGACCTTTGGTGCTGAATCCCAGGTGGTATACGGCATAGCATTTTCCGTGACCCGTGAATTTGGTCCGCTAATTACCGGTATACTGATTGCAGGGCGTTCTGGTTCATCGCTGGCGGCACGTATCGGTACGATGCAGGTAAACCAGGAGATTGATGCATTAAGGGTAATGGGCATCAGTCCGGTGCGTTATCTGATTGCCCCGGCACTGCTGGCCATGCTGATCATGGTGCCGGTGTTGACATTTTTTTCTGACATTGCCGCTATGCTGGGTGGCGCCGTGTACAGTGGTATCGAGATGGGTATGAGTTTCGATGCCTATTACCACCAAAGCCTGGATATCCTTGAGGTGGATGATATCCGGCAGGGCCTGATCAAGAGCCTGGTGTTTGCGATTATTATTGTCATGGTCGGTGTGGTGAACGGTTTTCAGGTGCAAGGTGGTGCCGAAGGGGTGGGCAAGGCGACCACCCGCTCAGTGGTCATGGCCATATCCTATATTGTCATCGCTGATATGCTGTTTACCTATTTCCTGAACCGGTGATTTGAATATGGACTCGCCAGAGAGAAAAACGGCAATCGAAGTCACTGATCTGGTGACCCATTACGGCAAGACGGAAATATTGCACGGAGTAAACATGACTGTGCAGGATAACGAGATCATGATCATTATGGGCGGCAGTGGTTCAGGGAAGAGCACATTACTGCGCTATCTATTGGGACTGGGGAAACCCACCTGTGGCAGTATAAAGTTGTTGGGCAAGGACATTACCACACTGAGTGCCCTGGAAATGCATGAATTGAGGAAAAACATGGGTGTTGCCTTTCAGGGTGGCGCACTGCTCAGTTCGATGACTGTGGGTGAAAATGTTCAGTTACCTCTGGTTGAACATACCAGACTCGACAGGAAAACCATGCAGATCATGGCCAGAATGAAACTTGAAGTGGTTAATCTCGGGGGCTTTGAAAATCTTATGCCGGCGCAACTTTCCGGCGGCATGATCAAGCGTGCAGCGGTGGCCAGGGCCATTGTCATGGATCCCAGATTGATGTTTTTTGATGAGCCCTCTGCCGGTCTGGATCCGGTGGTATCTGCAGAACTGGATGAATTGATATTGCGTCTGCGTGATGCCATGCAGATGACCATCGTTGTGGTCACGCATGAACTGGAGAGCGCTTTCAAAATTGCAGACCGTATTACCGTTCTGGACAAGGGTCATATTTTGATGACAGGGACTGTCGCTGAAGTAAAGGCTTCTGATAATGAACGCATACAATCTCTCTTGAACCGGCGTCCAAGTACAGAGGAGCTTGCCGCAGATGAGTACCTGGCGCGGTTGACGGGATGACAGGAAGATAAAAAAGTGAAACGCGAAAATATCAATTATCTCGTAGTCGGATCCTTTGTGCTGCTGATGGTGGTTGTGTTTTTTGTCATCCTCTACCAGATTACCGGACGCACCGGACCAATGGACACCTATTATGTAATTTACAGCAATGTGACCGGGGTGAAGTATGGTACGCCGGTGTTGTATGAGGGCTACCAGGTCGGTCAGGTGGAAAAGATTGAGCCAAAGCGTGAGGCTGGTTCAACCCGCTATCAATTGACATTGGCGGTTACCAGGGATTGGACCATCCCGTCAGACAGTATTGCCAGCCTGGTTGCTTCAGGCCTGCTCTCTGCCATTACCGTTGAAATCAAGGAGGGAACGAATCCATCCCTGTTAAAACCCGGTGATTATATAGAAGGACGTGAAGCAGCAAATATATTTGCTGCAGTTAATGAAGTCGCCGGCGAACTACAGGATCTCTCAAGAGAAAGCATTAAACCCCTCATCAATAATCTGAATAACCAGATAAACAGTCTGGTCAGTGACCTGAGGGATCTCACTACAAACAGTATCCGGCCCCTGGTTGACAATGTTAAACAGGAGCTTGACCAACAGGTATTTGTCGACCTGAACAAGCTGCTTGATAATTTAAATGATGGGTCAGAACGTATGTTACAGTTACTCGACGATAATAATCTGAACAACCTGAATCAATTCCTGGACAATATGGAAACTGCATCAAGTACACTTAATGATTTGCTCGACCGTATTGAAGAGACTCGGGCTGCCATGAACGGAGTATTAATTGATATCGATGAACTGGTCGTTGACAATCAGGAAAACATGAAAGTATCAGTCAACGATCTGCGCAAGTCACTGGATGTGATATCGCAGAATATCAATGCGATTGTCTATCATATGGAAGGCAGCACCCGGAATATGCATGAACTCAGCAGGCAACTGCGTGAAAATCCCGGCCTGATATTAAAAGGTTCTCCGCAACCTGATGAGGCAACAAGCAAATGATTATTCGGTTTTTACAACTGATAGTTGTTCTGATGATGCTGACCGCATGTGGGTCAGCACCACCGGTACCCACAGATAGTTTTTATCGCCTGACTTTACCAGCACAAGGCATGGAGAAACAGCGGGTGACAGAAGGTGTTATCCATGTGGGGCATTTTATTGCGGAAGGTTTATATAATGAGCGTGCCTTGTTATATACCGACGACCAGCATGGCATGAGATTATTGCAGCATCATTATCATTTCTGGCTCACATCACCGCCCCGCCTGTTACGTGAATACATGGTTGAGTTTCTGCGGGAATCAGACAGTGCACCCATGGTCATTACTGACAGCAGCAAAGGCGAGGAGGGCTACAGGATATCCGGCAAGGTCCTTGAATTTGATATACAGACCGCAGGTGAATTGGCAACGGCAAATGTAAATCTGGAATTAAGGGTTGACGTAGGCGGAGAAGATTTACCCCGTTTTATCAGACAATACCGGCTGAAAGAGGACATCAGTGGTAGTTCAATGACCGATACAGTTGCGGGTTTTAATTCTGCAGTAAATAAAATCTATAGGGAATTTGCCGGGGATATAAGGGCCGTACTGGAATAACAGTCCCCGGCCAGTCTGCCGGAGCAGTTTTGTTATGAAGTGGTAAATTCCATCTTGATGCCTGCCAGTTCAATCAGGTCATTATTTTTCAACTGGTAGGCCTTGGCCCCGATGGCTTCACCATTCACGACCGGATAGCGTTTTCCGTCACCATCACTTTCTATATGGGTCAAAAAATATCCCTGGGGGCGGCGGGAAATGACGGCTACCTGGGTGCCTGGTTTCCCCAGGGTCACCAGGGCCTTGGTTAATTCGAGCTCCTTGCCGGCGATGGGTCCATTCAATACAGTCAGTCTTCCCAATGGCATCCCGGTTAAGCTCCCTGTACCGGATTTTGCCGGTGTGGGTGCTGCTGCTGCCCCGGCTTTCTCAGCAGCCTGGGCCGCTGCCACGGCGGCACTGGCTGAACCGGGTTTAATGATCATGGTCTTTTCAAACTCATCATCATCGGTTGTTGCATTTTCATTCACATATTTGAGCTCATGCTTGCCGATGGCAATCACGTCACCATCTTTAAGAGCATGTTTTTTAACGAGTTTTCCGTTAACGTAGGTCCCGTTAGTACTACCCAGGTCTTCAAGGAAGGAATCGTCGAGAATGGTGATAATAAGTGCATGCTTGCCACTGACGGCAAGGTTATCGATCTGTATATCGTTATCCGGTTTGCGGCCGATGGTCAGCCGCTCCTGACTAAGCTCATATTCGCCTTGTATGGCGCCATTTATACTCAGAACTAACTTTGCCATAGCTCTGCCCTTATCCCCTTACATCAAAAATTCGGTTAAATAAAGTTATTAATGACCCACCCTTTTCAGGAATTGGGTCGTCATTTTTTATCCGGACAAGCACCACAGAAATGTTGTCCTTGCCACCTTTTCTGTTGGCCAACTGCACAAGACTGTCAGCTGCCTGTACAAGATTAGCACTATATTTACTTAGGGTTAAGTGAATTTCTTCATCATTTACCATATCATTTAATCCATCCGAGCACAGCAGATAAATATCGCCCGGATGGACCTGTTCTTCAATCATATCTACTTCTACCTCAGTATCCAGTCCCAACGCCCGGGTGACCAGATTTCTGGGCATCTTGGCCTGGGCTTCCGCAGGGGTATACAGGCCCCGGTCTATCAGTTCCTGGATCAGTGAATGATCCTTGGTTATCTGTAGAAATTTGCCTGCCCGTAACCGGTACGATCTGGAATCACCTACATTCCCGATAGAAATTTTGTCATTGTGGACGAGCCCGGTAACTATCGTTGTCCCCATGCCCTGACACTCGATGTCTGTTTTCGCCAATTGATAAATCTTTGAATTTGCATGTTGGATTGCCCTTTTGACCAGACTGGACTCGGGACTCAGGCCATTGCCAGATTCTGGTTTGATAGTTCCCTTGCTCTTAAGCCCCACTGTCACGTCTTGCAGTATGGTCATCACTGCAAGCGCGCTGGCGATCTCTCCTGCCTTGTATCCCCCCATACCGTCAGCGAGGATGACCAGGCGATTGTTGCTATCAGAAATCGTGCTGTCCTCATTATGTGGTCGTTTACGGCCAACATCGGAGATATTAACGATTTCGCAGGTCATGGTCATATTGGGTCAACAATTATTTTTTATATGTTTATCAAAAGGTTATATTAAACAACCTTGCCGGTTTGGATCCCATAACATGATCAGTCAGCTGACAGATATAAACGGCCATTCCGGATTATGTATCAGTCCAGGGCCTATTTTTTAAAAAAATTCAGGAATAGTGTTTATTTGACTGATTTTTATGTAAAAAGTCTAGCAAGAGTTTGTATAAAAATCGATAGCAATTCCCCCAGGTAGCAGCATACCGGGCTATTGCCGGAGTCCCTGATTTCTTGTTGGGCTGGTTGGACAGGATGAAGAAGAAATAACGGTTTAGTGGCTATCTATCAAGAATAACGCCTTGATATGCCGGTTATCGTTCAAGGTATTGCAATTTGTCCGGCTTGTCTTTCCATTCATCCGCATCTTCAGGAGCGTCTTTCATTTGATTGATGACAGGCCACTGCCTGGACAACTCGGCATTCAATTCGATGTAGTTCTGCATTTCAGGTGAGACGTCCTCTTCAGACATGATGGCATTGACCGGGCATTCCGGTTCACACAGGGTGCAATCGATGCATTCATCCGGATCGATGACCAGCATGTTGGGACCCTCATGGAAACAATCCACCGGGCAGACCTCAACACAGTCCGTATATTTGCATTTGATACAATTCTCGGTAACTACGAATGGCATTTAATCTCACCTATACTGGTTAACAGACCTGATTATAGCGCTCATCATACCGATTTCACGGGCATTGAAAAAGTTTAAATAATTATGGTTATGAGTTTATGAATCAGTGTTTGCTGACGAGTTCCACGACTCTGTCAGTAAAGGCGCTGCCCCGGTTGAACTCAACAATCCCCACGCCAGCCTGTTGCAGTAGCCCGAGGATTTTAAACTGTATCTGGTCCGGTTTATCTGCCTGAAAAATGACAGTCAAGTGGTTCGGCTTTGTATCATCAGTTATTATTTTAACCACTGAGGGCAGGGTTTTGATTGACTGCAAGAGCGGTTCCCCGGCGGCCTGTTCCAGCAGGATGGAAAGGGTATTGTTACGCTCAATCAAATCGTCGATCCGGCTATGCCTGACAAGCTTGCCTTTATCAATAATGATGACTTCGTCACAGACATTCTTGATTTCGTCAAGGTTATGTGAGCTGATAATGAATGAATGTTCATGACGCAGCTTTTGTATGATGTTGCGTACATCATTGGCCGCTACAGGATCGAGTCCTGACGTAGGTTCATCCAGCAATATCAGATCCGGTTTTCCTATCAACGCCTGTGCCAGCGTGATCCTTTTACGTTGACCGTAGCTTAATGTTTCGGGAAATTGTTTTATCAGACTACCGATATTGACGAGTTGAATAATCTTGTCGATTTCCTGTCTGGCTGTTATTTTGTTGAAATTCTGCAGGCGGGCAAACAGGAACAATTGTGCATGGACGGAAATACCGCGCATGAGCGGTATATCCTGCGGCAGGATCCCGATATGTCCTTTCAAACGGGCTGAATCCGGTTTGTGCCCCAGAACAGTGATGCTGCCTTTGCCGGGGTGCAGAAAACCACAGAGTATGGCAAACAAGGTGGTTTTGCCGGCGCCATTGGGTCCGACCAACCCAACGGATGCCTGTGCCGGGATCGTAATACTCAGATCATCCAGCGCCCTGATGCTGCCGAAGGTCCGGGTTAAATTCCTGCACTCAATGATTGCTGTCATCAGATATTACGCTTTCTGAAGACCAGCCAGCCGAGACAGATGTAGATAATGGTGAACACCAGCAACCCTCCCACCCCAATGTAAAGATCCTGTGGATTGATATCAAAGAGATATTCCTTGAGCCCACCGGGAAGCAGTTCAATTGTGACGCCCGATTTGTACTCCAGATAGTTGCCCAGAATAATCAGCATGACGTAGACAGAAACTGCCATAAGCAACGCTGACAGGGCAGAAGACATAAGAGCAGAGATAACCGACATGTAAGCCACAAACGGCAGTATATAGACCAGCACCAGCAGGCTGACGTGTCCGGCGTAGTTGATGATGGCTGTGGTTGAATGCTGATCGTTTTGCAAGGAAATGGCTGTGGCCATGGCCGCTATCAACAGGGTAGACAAGGAGATGAGCAAATAGTGGCTGAGGAACCTGCCGGCAAAGATCTCACGGCGAGTGCAACGCGTGAGCAAAAAACGGAAGGTCTGCCGGCCACTGTCGCTGGCCAGTTGATCATTCCCCGAGAGCATGGCGAATGCAGGAGTTGATGCCAGTACCAGAATAAAAAAAACAGATAATATGGGTGGATAGAGTATGAGCAGGATCTGGGCAATCTCAGGATTATAGAGCCAGGAGAGGATCACAATGCTTTCCGGAGTGGCCAGGGCCTGGCCACCGCGTTCATACAGGAATTTCAGGTTCAGGTACCAGAAAAAAAGAAACGGGATCAGGAATACCAGACCTTTAAGCCTGAAAAGTGAATGGCGCAGATCAAAACACGCCAGAATGATTATCCGTTTCCAGTTCATGTCGGGGAAATAATGGGAAATTTCTAATTATTTGTTTTTTTGAGTTGGTATAACAGTTCCAGCGCCTGTCTGGGACTGAGTTCATCCGGATTGGTTTCGGCAATTAATTTCTCTAACGGATGAGATGTCTGGAACAGATCATTCACCAGTTGCGTGCGTTCTTGTCCATGTAAGTGATCTGCTTCTTCCAGATGGATTTTTGCCCGGGTGAGAACAGTCTTTGGAATACCGGCCAGCCGGGCCACCTGCAGTCCGTAACTTTGACTGGCGGGGCCATCTTTTACAACATGCAGAAAAATAATTTCATCGCCATGTTCAACCGCATCCAGGTGTACATTGGCTGCGTTTTCAAGGTAATCCGGCAGGTTAGTCAATTCGAAATAGTGTGTGGCAAACATGGTCATTGCGGCGGTATTACGGGCCAGATATTCAGCGGCCGCCCTGGCCAGCGCCAGGCCATCCAGTGTGCTTGTCCCACGGCCAATCTCGTCCATCAGCACGAGGCTTTGAGCGGTGGCATTGTTCAGGATGTTGGCGGTTTCGGTCATTTCCACCATGAAGGTTGACTGGCCACCGGCGAGGTCATCGGCGGCGCCGATGCGGGTGAAGATCCGGTCAACCGGGCCGATAATGGCCGTCTCTGCGGGCACACAGGCGCCGATATGAGCGAGGATCACAATCAGTGCTGTCTGCCGCATATAGGTCGATTTACCACCCATATTAGGCCCTGTGATGATTAAAAGACTCCGCTCCGGGTTGAGTTCAACCCCATTGGATATGAATGGTTTAGGCAGCATCTGTTCAACTACGGGATGACGTCCGCCTTCGACCCATATCCCGGGCTTATCCGTCAGGCGGGGGGTATTCAGGCCCAGTGTCACGGCGCGTTCAGCGAAACAGACCAGGACATCCAGTTCGGCAATCGCGCTGCTGGTATTAAACAGGGCTTCGAGTTGCGAGCAGAGTTTTTCCAGTAATTCCTCATACAACCATTGTTCCCTGGCCTGGGCTTTTTCCTGTGCACTCAGGATCCTGTCTTCGAACGCTTTTAATTCCGGTGTGATATAGCGTTCAGTGGCTTTGAGCGTCTGGCGGCGGATGTAGTCTTGGGGAACATGAGTACTCTGATTGCGGCTGATCTCGATGTAGTAGCCATGGACGCGGTTATAACCGGCCTTGAGGGTGGACAGCCCGGATCGCTGGCGTTCGCGATTTTCAAGATCAAGCAGATAGTCGCTGGCACCGGTACTTGTTATTCTCAATTTATCGAGTTCCTTGTCATAGCCACTGGCGATCACCCCACCATCACGGATAGTCAGCGGTGGTTCATCCAGCAGTGCCCGATCGAGTAACGTATGTATTTCAGTGAAATCATGGATCCGGCCGTTGATCTCCTGCAGTAGTGGTGTATCCAGTTTTAAAAGCAACAGTTTGATCGCTGGCAATATCCCCAGTGCATTGCGTATCTGTATCAAATCCCTGGGCCGGGCAGATTTAAGTGCAATACGGGCAAGGATACGCTCCATATCGGCGATGGATCGTAGTGAATTATGAAATGAGATGAAATATCTGTTCGTGATCAGGGACTCTACCGCGGCCTGACGCAGACGCAGGATTTTGTGATTGCGGATGGGCCGGTTTATCCAGCGCCGCAGCATACGCCCACCCATCACGGTAGAGGTGCTGTCGATGACACGCAACAGACTATGATCTTTATTTCCGGCTATGCTGGTATCGAGTTCGAGGTTGCGGCGGCTGTTGGCATCCAGGATAACGCTGTCACCCTGCATCTCTACCCGCAGTGCCTGTATATGTGGCAGACCGGAGCATTGTGTTTCCCGTGTATATTGCAGTAAACACCCTGTGGCAGCGATGGCCAGTGCCATGTGTTCGCAACCAAAGCCGGACAGATTAATAACACCGAATTGTTGGTGAATAAGCGAGATAGCCGTGTCTGCATGAAAATCCCAATCCGGCCGCCGGGTGAGATTGTATGATTTCAGCAATTCCTTACCCAGCGAGGAGGTCTCGCTGATCAATATCTCGGCAGGTTTGAGTCTTTCCAGTTCACTGATCAAGGCCTCCTGATCATCCAGTTCCATGACCAGCAATCGGCCACAACTGATGTCCAGCACGGCAAGTCCGCACTGTTCTCCTGCTGAATGGATAGCAATGAGCAGATTATCCTTGCGCTCATCCAGCATGCCATCATCCGTTACCGTGCCCGGTGTCATGATCCGGACGATTTTGCGTTCAACCGGCCCTTTGCCCGGCACGGGATCACCGATCTGTTCACAGATCACGACAGACTCGCCCATGCGGACGAGCCTGGCCAGATAGGAGTCTGCTGCGTGAAAGGGTACACCGGCCATGGGTATGGACTTACCCGCAGACTGTCCACGGCTGGTCAATGCGATATCAAGCAGGCGGGCAGCCTTACGGGCATCTTCATAAAAGAGTTCATAAAAATCACCCATCCGGAAGAACAGCAGCTTGTCCGGGTGTTGAGATTTAAACCCGAGATATTGTTGCATGACCGGGGTATGTTCAGATTCAGGTCTGGTTGATGTACTCAAGAGATGGACCCCATTAATTGATTGCGATTAATGGCATCGGATTAAATACTTGTCATGGGGCAGCTTTTGATCGTGCACCTAGCGTCCAGAAACCGGTTCTAACAGTAGTATCCGGTGGTGTATAGGTTTCTATGACCTCTTGATCGCCGACATCGCCACACTGATAAAACGGTATGTTTGTTCCCGGATTATAAGAAGAATCGCCTACCCAGGGTGACTCGCCTGAGGTGACTGCGGTATATTTAACGGGGGACTGCATGCGGACTATGGCCTGTGCATGTATAGGAAAGCGTCCGTTTTTCAGGCAACCAAGTTCGAAATTATTTGACGAAGTGACTGTACCTTGGCAACCGGGGCAACTTGCACTTGGATCATTGGTTAATATGATGCCCAATACCCGATTGATAAAGGGCACATAGAGCGGGTAACAATAACTGGCCCTGATCTTGAGGAGGTTGGCGTCCTGAATGGTCATGCCATCTGTTGATTCCTTATACCGGTACATCAGGTTATCATTCGGAATGGTCTCACCATCAGGAGCCATTTCGTTGAAGAAATCCACGTCAGTTGGTGGATTGAGAACATCAATTTTCACAAACCCGCTTTCAAGTTCTTTATAAACAATCTCGCGGGCACACATGACATCATCGGGTGTAGGGTTATGGGTATGTATTGCGGCCATGCCACGGGTGAAGGCATTTTCCATTTCACTCATACGCGCATTGGATACCGCACCAAAACGCGCAGCTTCAAAGGTGGCATAATTAAGTGCGGTTTTGGCGTGATAAATCAGGGCAAATTGCAGGCCGCCGAAGAGTAGCAAGAGTATCACCGGTGTGACAATAATGAATTCCACCATACTCTGACCGGAATAACGCTTGTACATCACTTTTTCACCCTCATGTATCCAGCATATCTGCAATCAGTGTTTCGTATGTATCTATAATAGGTTATTTATTGTTCATCCGGGGGTTCAAATCCTGAAGCCAATAATTCCGTCACGGAATTTACAACGTGTTTTGCCCGCATAGTCAATGGGTCATTTTCATTTGTGTACTGCAACATTTCAGTAAAGGTGTTCGTTGCCTGCCTTAACTGTACGACGCCCAGATTATGCCAGATTTTGCTGTTTTTGGGATCTCGCACAAGCGCTTCCCTGTAGTTATATATAGCCAAATCCAGTTGACCAGTACGGGCATAGATATTACCCAGTTTGAACCAGGGTTCTGACTGGCTGGGAACATTTTGTACAAGGTATTTATATTCCTGCTCAGCCATTTTCCAGTCTTCTTTTTGGTAGGCCTCATGGGCTCTTTTTTCCACTTCAATGATATTGGAAACATCTTTGGCAGGTTGCAGGTTTTGGATGTTACAGGCAGCAAGGCCGCTTATAACTATCAGTAAAAAACAGGATCTTAAACACATAAATTCTCCTCCCAGTTTAGGGTCATCCCCGGTGCGATACTGAAATTATCCAGTGTGCCACCCGGCATTTCTACTACCATATTTGCACCGATCGCCCATGCTATACGGCAGGGCTTGATGGAGCGGACAAGTTTTTTTATCTGCCAGTTTTTGTCCAGGAATATCAGATCAATCGGATACTTCATGCCTATAGTATGAACAGACGAGCAAGGAGCAATGAGTAAACCCTGGTCAGGGCCAATGGGAGAGCGCCCCAGCAATCCACGCATTCTTTCCCATGGATTGGCGGTTCGCATCACGTGGGGCAGCAGAAGTTGATGGTTATCCTGGCGATACAAGGCCCCGTCTATCAAAACATCCCTTCAGCCATGAACTTCATGGCGATCGGGAAACTCAGTACAATAAATGTCACAGGAAAGATAAAAATAATCAATGGACCTACCAGTTTAATCGGTGCTTCCATTGCCTGTTTTTCTGCACGCTGGAATCTTTCGTTTCTGCGTTGCTCGGCCTGTATCCGTAATACAGCTGCCATACTGGAACCCATTTTTTCTGCCTGGATCATGGAACTGACAAAACTGGTGACTTCCTTGATGTCCAGTCGATCTGCCATACGTCTGAGTGCTTCTGAACGTGGTAAACCGGAACGAAGATCACGTAATACAATACCAAACTCATTACGTAACGGGCTTGGCGGCGCTTTTTCCATGGCCTGGTTTAATGCGCCCTGAAGGTTCAGACCAGCTTCAACCGCCATGGTAATGAAATCCAGATAAACCGGCATGGCCCTGATCACGGCTAATTCCCTCCGTTTGCGCGTATCATTTAACCAGATATCAGGCAAAAAGAACCCCAAAACGGTGGTGATTAACACATAGATGGGCTGTCCGCCATCTTTGAGTGCGTTGATCAATATTATGCCAAATATAAAACCCCCGAATGTACTGATGATACGCAAAGCGACAAATTGTTCAGCGGTTAATAGATAACTGACCCCTGTGTGTTGCAGTCGTTTTTCAAGGCGTTCCATCCACTCATAGGGGAGCAATGAACAAAAGAAAAAACTGATGATCTGGATTATGGGCCAGATTAAACGGAGGCTGAACGGAAGCGGATCCATGTAGGCACGGTCATCATCCAGTACCATGGATTTCAGATAATGGAATGCCAGCAGAAAGAAAAAGATACATAATCCGGTGCTGACCACGGCAATATACAGCATCATGGAAGGTTCGTTGACTATGGCTTGCAGTTCTTCATTCATCTGTAGTTACACATCAATACTGGTAATTTTGCGGATCATCACGTAACCCATGAACTCCATAATGATAATGATACCGAGTACGATGTAACCCACGGTCGTAGTCCAAAGTTTTTCCATGTTTTCAGGTTCCATGAAATACAGCAGGACACCTAAAAGTACAGGCAGGCCGGTCATCACTATACCTTGCAGTTTGCCCTGCGCTGTGAGGCTCTCGATCTTGCCTTCCATTTGTTGTTTACGGCGTAATGTTTCTGCCAGTGATTCCAGTATTTCAGCAAGATTACCACCGATTTCGCGGTTAATTCGCAGGGCTGATGTGACCATGGCAAAATCCTGTATAGGCACCCGTTTTTCCATATTAGTCAATGACTTGTCAAAATCGGTTCCGATTCTTTGTTCACGCATGAATAACTCGAATTCCTGGCTGAGTGGTGCAGGTTGTTCCTTCACAAGTCCTTCCAGTGCGATATTCAGACTGGCGCCTGAACGCATGGCACCTGTCAACATCAAGAGGCCATCCGGTAACTGTTCTTCGAATCTCTTGAAACGTTTTTTGCGCATGGACCGGTACATAAAACCAGGCATGATCGCGATCAAGGCAAAGACGCCAATAGCTGTTGGCAGATCCCTGATTATCAACCAGACCAGAACAGGTACGACTACAATCGCCAATAGGTTGATGTAGAACAGGCGTGTCGCGTCGATAAACATAAACATGTCAGCCATGTTGGCGCTTGCGCTTTCAGTAAATGTTTCCTTGTAGCCGGACATGACATTGTTACCAATGATGAATACAGCATAGGCAAGGCAGGAGGCAGACAGAAATACCCCAACAATGGAGATGAAGAACAAGGCATCACCGGCGAAATTAAGCAGGGTTTCCACGGGTATCAAATATGTTCATGTCAACTGACAGGCCGCGTTTACGCAGGTCTTCATAGAATTCGGGGACCCTTCCGGTGGCGTGGTAGTAACCCTTGACCTTGCCTTCATCATCATAACCTTCCTGCTGGAAGCGGAAGATATCCTGCATCTGTACCACATCACCCTCGGTGCCGGTGATCTCGGTAATGTTGACAACCTTTCTGCTGCCGTCACTGAAACGGGTCTGTTGCACAACAATATCCACGGCAGAGGCGACCTGCTCGCGGATCGCCTTGCTCGGCAAATCCATGCCCGACATCATGACCATGACCTCCAAACGGGCAATTAAATCCCTGGGTGTATTGGCATGTGCAGTGGTAAGCGATCCGTCATGGCCGGTATTCATGGCTTGCAGCATGTCCAGCGCTTCGCCGCCACGGCACTCACCAACCACAATACGATCAGGCCGCATACGCAGGCAGTTCTTGACCAGTTCCCGGATCGGAATGGCGCCTTTCCCTTCCATGTTCGGTGGCCGGGCCTCCAGGCTCACTATGTGTGGTTGCGACAGTTTCATTTCCGCGGCGTCTTCTACGGTAACGATACGTTCGGTTTCGGGTATATAGTTGGAGAGCACATTGAGCAAGGTTGTTTTACCGCTGCCTGTCCCTCCTGAGATGACAATGTTTTTCCTGTGTATCACAGCCATCTTCAGAAATTTCATCATGTTTTCGTTGACGGCGTTGAATTTAATCATGTCTTCATCGGTCAGTTTTTTCTTGGAAAATTTACGGATGGTCAGGCAAGGTCCACGCAAGGCAAGCGGCGTAATGATGGCATTGACACGGGAACCGTCTTTCAGGCGGGCATCAACCAGAGGCGAGCTTTCATCAATACGCCTGCCAAGAGGAGATACAATTCTTTCGATGGCCGACATAACAGCATCATCACTGCTGAAAACAACGTTTGACTTTGTCAGCTTGCCGCCTTTTTCAATATAGATTTCATCAAATTTATTCACCATGATTTCGGTGATATCTTCCTGGGCCAGTAGTTCTTCAAGTGGTCCCAGACCCACGGCCTCATTCAGCACATCCGTTGCCAGCTGTTCACGATCAACATCCGCTGGCAGTTTCCCTTCCATGTTCTTGATGATTTCCTTGATCAACTTGTCAACATGGTGGCGGAGTTGCTCTTCACTCATACTGCCGATATCTGTACGGCGCAGATCCATCATATGCAACAGCTCTTCATGGACACGGTTGCGCCACATGTAACGTTCTCTCTGGAAAAGTGATTCGTCCTCCTTGATTTCAGCATGAGGATGTACGCCGATCATGGTACGTATATCAGTCACATCCTCGACATAAGCACCTTCCGCTTTCTCATCAACGCCAGCGGTAATGTAAAAGCCACCGACAATAATCACATCTGATGAGCGTAACGGCCCATAGCGCTGTATTTCGTTGCCGTTTACCAGTGTATTGCCACCACTCTTGTCTTCTACGAAAAGACCATCGGCATTACGCTGGATCTCGGCGTGATAGGGAGAGACCCTCCAGCCGCGTACCTGAATCAGATTATCGCGGGCCTTGCCAATGCCACAGACATTGATCGGACAGCGGAGCCCCTTTATTTTCTTGCCGTCTTTGGTTTTTACAACAACATCAAACATAATTACCTCTTAACGAAATCTTGTGACTGCGGTGGGCTGAATCAGGCTGACTAATCAATAATCAAACTTCCACGGTCAACTTTCTTTTCAAATGTTTCAATCATCTGTTGGCGGCGTTGAGTTCGTTCCAGGTTAAACTGGGATTGAGCATCATATACAGTGGGGGTAACAAAGATGACCATTTCAGTCAGGTTGTTCCTCCACTCGGTGGACCGGAACAGGGCGCCCAGTATCGGGATATCACCCAACAAGGGGAATTTATCAATATTTTCACTCAGCCTGCGGTCGAGCAGTCCGGACAGAACCAGCGTCTCACTGTCGCGCATGCTGACATCGGTACTGGTCTTGCGTGTATCGAAAGTCGGAATTCCGTTGACAGCCTGAGCGAAATTCGCAGTACTTATTTCTGTAATAATTGTGGCCAGGACATTGTTCTCATCATCAACGACAGGTTCAATCTTCAGGATGATACCAAACTCCTTGAATTCGACATTGGTGCCGGAAAGACTCGATGTCACGACGGGGATCTCCCCGCCCACCAGAAATTCAGCCTTGCCGCCACTGCGCGCGCTCAATTTGGGATCGGCCAGGATAACAGCGTCCCCTGTAGTGGCCAGCAAATTGATGGTAGAAAGGATTTGGGTGGCGATCCCGAAAGTGCCAAGTGCACTCCCGACATTGGGAGGTAATAGCGCGGAAAATGTAGGAGCTACCAGAGTTGGCGCGGCAGAGCCAAAAGTTTCATTACCTACAAAGGTTTTTGCCACCGCCGCATTGGGACCGGCAATGGCTGTCCCCCAATTGATGCCAAGTTCCGTGAGTTTTTGCGTATTGAACTCGGTAATCTTGACATCCATGCTGACCATTTTGGTTGAAGGCAAGATCATCGGTGGTTTTTGCTGCGTTACGCGGGTGAGATTCAATGCATCAGGATAAGCAGAGGTAATTGATTTAAGTGTTTCTACATCATCACATTCCTCCACTCCGGCAATACACTGCAATGTGCCGGTGAGAAAAATCTTTTTTCCGACCTCCTTAACTTCAACACCGGGCAGACCTGACAGCAATGTACGCAATTCGTGGACTACGCGGTTGGAATCCATGGTCAGGATTTGAACTTTCAGATCACTTTCTGCCCCATCGGTGTACCAGATATGAACGGTGGTTTCCCCTTCTTTCTCGGCCAGGAGTAATAATTGGCCATTGTCGAGCATGGAGGTACTGAGCAAACCGGCATTACCTACAGCAACCCTGTCAATTGAGCCGACTTCAATGATTTTTATCTCGCCGACAAAAAGGGAAATTTGATCAACTGCATAAACGTTGGCCGTAACGAGCGTGAATAAGAAAGCAATTATGATTTTTTTCACTTTAAGCACCTGCTTTTTATATTATGCACCTTAGTATTAAGGGATTATTCTTTAATGTGGTTCAGTGAACTGTTCACCAACATTTTAGAATAATCACTTATTGCCTGGTTTAGGCGTTGGTAATTCTGTTGCTACAGGTTGTGCTACCAGTACATTAGTTTTAGCAACCCCGTCCTGACTGGCCCCGCCCAGTATCAGGGTAATAATCCTCGGTAATCCAGTTTTAATGAACTGATCTTCTTCAGCTTCACCATAACCCGGAGGTAGACTCGAACCTGATACCCCGGCAATGATATTGCCACTGCTGTCCCTTACCGTGCCATCTTCTGCAATTATAAGATTGGCATCTTTCAAAACTTTACCATCCGGGCCAACAACCTCGCCATTCTCATTGATGGCGACCCCGGTAAGTATCTTGCCGTCGGCGGTCATGATTGTGCCATCTTCAGCAACAATAAAACCTTGCTCATTGACTGTGACTTTAGGCCCGCTCAGCACTTTCCCATCAGCCGTCATCACCGTGCCGTTGGCCAATACCTTAACGTCCTCCTTCCTGACTATGTTGCCGTTAGCGTCTACATAGTCCCCGTTTTCATTAATGGTGTAACCGGCTGCCCGCATGATTTCATCCTTGGTAGTGACAGTCCCATCGGCATTGAAAACGAGTTGATCCGGTGGAATTACATTGCCATCGGCATCAACATATTCACCCTTCTCATTAACAGATATTCCTTTTGCCCCCAGCAATTGTCCGCCTTTTGTGGTGACAGTGCCGTTTTCAGAAATAACAATGTCTTCTTTCTTGATGACTGTGCCATCAGCAGTAACCCAGTTGCCGTTTTCATCAATAGTTGCGCCGGCCGCTGCAGCCGCCTTGCGCATGGCTGACTGTTTCTGCATCTCATTAGCATTGGAAAACAGGTCGAAGGGTGTAATACCGGTAAATTCTGCGCCATCCCGGTCTTGGCGGTTACGCAATATGCCAATCAAATCGCCTTTATCTTCGGCAAGGGTAAGTAACGCTGCCTGTTCAGGTGATACGTCAAGTGTGATGGAGCTGAAAGTCATGCCTTGCCGGCGTTGTGGCAGGCCAAGATGATCAAGATGATCTTCATAGGCCTCCCGGCCGGTAGCCAGCACCAGCACATCCTGTAATACCGGCAGAATGACATCAGTGGGAGAACGTTGACCGACTGCCTCAATCAACTCGCCAGGAATATCTGCGCCCGTGCCACCGGCAGTTGCAAACTGTTGTGCGGCCTGCTGCAAGGCAGCCGGTAAACCCGCGCCGGTAGTATAATTAACAACAGCAGTGGCAATGTTGACATAAATATCTGCCCGGTTACCTGGTCGCATCATGCCCGCAATGGAAGTGGGTTCATCAACCTGGACCGTAATTGCACGGCGGCCTTTCTTGACCAGATCGGAGAAATCGACAGGGAAAGTTTCATCGATGAAATTGCTCAACAGGATCTTGCCACGCTCGAGATCATCAACCAGAAAACGACCGACAATACTGTCAAAGTTGGCGGGAGTGATGACGTTGGAATGAGCATAAGTGCCCGGCACACTGCGTGTTGCGAATAGTCCAGGTGATAATTTCTGGCCTTTTTGTAAATCTTGTTTGGCCACTACAACCGTAAGCATGGTTTCTTCCTTGCCGGCAATACTGGCAAGGATTGCGGCTTCCCTGCTTTTCAGATAAAGCATTGATAAAACCGCAGCGACTATACCAAATACAACTGAGGCAACGAAAAACATCCCGGTTTTACTCCCGCTCGTTGTGGCCATAAGTTTCTCCCCTCAGGTTTACTATTATTTTATATCACACAGAAAATTGCATTACTGCAAATGGTAAATATTTTCATGTATGCCGGTTTTGTAGCAAAAATCAGCGATATTTTCCCCTGTAAATATTACTCGCCAATACTTATCGTCATTATCAGCCGAATACTGGCATACAATCAACCCAATCCCGCTTCCTGTTCCCGAGAACCGGGATTCTGTTTACAGAAAATCAAACGGATTGCCAGTGCAAAAATCACAAAAATCGCTGAATCCAAGCCCCATATTATCAAGTAAGTCAAGGCCTTCCGACAGACCCGGGAAGCTGGTCAAAGAGAAATTTTTTAAATCTTCTACCAGTTCCGCGGTATCGTCGGTCAGATAATCGCGTTGCTCTTGCGGCATGTTCTGGCCGTCATACATATCTATCAAATCGCTAATCTTTTTTTTATCAGGATATTCTGACAGCGAGACGGCATAACTGTAACCGTCATAGTTCTGCTTGATGGCATTGTTCAGTTTGACAATGATATCACCGTCAACGACCAGTAATGCCAATACCAGGATAGACGAAATAACTGTGTATTCCACAATGGATTGGCCTGTCTGGCTTCTGAAATTAAGGTTTAATTTGGGTTGTTTGGTATTCATCCTGTTATCTCACACCATTTTTAATTAATTTTCAGTCTGGGCCACGATAACCACCCCATTTTCAGACCTGTGAATAACGATATTAACATTTTTTTTGCCCTGGCTGAAACGCAGGGAATGAGTATCGCCACCGGAAATGGCCTGGTCCAGATCAATCCCCCAGCCCTGATTAACATAGTGGTTACGATAGAAATTGGTATTGTTTTCTACAGAAGCTTGATTGGTCATTTGCAAGGTGCGGCCATGTTTACCTATATCTTCGGTCATGACGTCATTCAACACATGACTGCCCCGCATCTTGGGGAATCCTTTGCCCAGTTCCGGCAGTTTTTCAGGATCAGGCAACCTGCTCATACCCAATAGTCCGGATGAGCCGCGGCCATTGCTGCCGGTGACCTGAACCGTCATCAGATAACCGTCTTCAACACGGGTGATGATATTCCAGGGTTCAAGGATATCGGTTTCCGTATATCCGGGTTTTTCCTCTGTCCCTGCAGGCCAGTATTGACGGTAAAATTCCAGCACCTGCTCAACAGATCGGTTGCTGACGAATTGCCGGATATCCATCGCTATCCCGTTGACGATCATGGATTCTCCCAGCTTGCCGATAGTTGAATCGGGTGGAGGCGGAAATTTGGGATCGGCCGTAAGTGTGCCAGACCAGATCATTGAAACAAACAGGATGCTGCTGCAAAGTACCGCTGGTAACTCTTCAAAGTATCGGCAGGTCATATCTCGCAATCCGCAAACACGGGCTCCGGATCAAAGTTGCAGATACCGTCCGGGCAAGCATGGCT
>MGYU01000095.1:2196-6980 GCA_001801885.1 Gammaproteobacteria bacterium RIFCSPLOWO2_12_47_11 | reverse complement strand
TTGCCGGTGTTCATGAGCACATGAAACTCGTGATTAATATGGTAATACTTTTCCTTGGCACGCAGTTGCTTCTCGAATTCTTTGCGGGTCCAGGGTTTTTTTGTTGTCTTTGCCATGTATATCTCTCTAATCAAAGCTGAATATCCATCCCGTCATACGAAACCTCGATCCCGGCCTTGTCAAGTATGGCACGTTCCGGAGATTCTTCATCGAGTATGGGATTGGTGTTATTGATGTGGATTAAAATTTTTCTGGGTTTTTTTAGGGGCTTGAGCATATTCATGATGCCGTTTTCACTCGATTGGTCGAGATGGCCCATCTCGCTGGCCAGTTTGTCGCTGATCCCTTCATTGGACATTTCATTATTGGTCCAGACTGTCCCATCCACCAGAATGCAGTCCGCGTTTTCCATATAATTCACGACATGGTCTTCAACCATGCCCAGTCCCGGGGCATAAAACAGGTTTTTGCCGGTGTTCAGATCCTCTATACGGAACCCGACATTATCACCGGGAACGGTATTATGCCGGTGTGGTGAGAAGGGGGGTGCTTCACTCTTTAATGGTACAGCGGTAAAACGCAACCCGTCAGCCTCGGGAATAGTAAACGGTGATTGGTCAGTTTTGACCTCATGCCAGTTCACGCCACGGAAATGGCTGAGCACGTTGAACAGGGGATAACCCGTGGTTAAATCTTCATGGACAGAGGCCGTGCAGTAAATATCCCAGGGTTTATTGTGTTCACGCAAGATGATCAGTCCGGTGGTATGATCAATCTGCGCATCGGCTAAAACAATCGCACAAATTCCGGTGTCCCTGACGGCGCGGGCCGGCTGCATCGGCGGAAAGGCCTCCAGTTGGGCACGTATGTCGGGTGAGGCATTGAATAATACCCAGTTGACACCATCGGCGCTGACCGTAATGGAAGACTGGGTGCGTGGTGAACTCTTGATTTCGCCACGGCGGAGGCGTTTACAGTTGTTGCAGTTGCAATTCCATTGCGGAAATCCGCCACCTGCACCGGTGCCGAGTAAATGTATATGCATATTAAATTTATGGTTGATTGGTAATATTCAAATAGATGTCTGCTAACTACAGAGCTAAATCCATGCCAGTCTGAAGAATAATTGTTAAAATCAGTTTACTAATAATAAATATAATATATATCAATCAGTTACATAAACAAGCCAGAATTGTTCGATGTTTTCACAGTACGGCTAATCGCCATCGTGCCCTGCCTGGAAACCATAAAGCTGGTCTAAATAAACCACATTTGACAAACTCTGAGCCGGTCCGAGTTTAACATTTATAATCTCTGTCACCCATGACTGATACTAAAAACGAACATTTATTGTTCCTGACCGGCAAACTGGCAGAGAACCGTCTGCGTAAAGTGCTGGAATCCATGCAACCGGTCGAATTCAGTTATGAGATCAGGAATATCGGGGTCAGTGTTGCGGCACTCATGACGGTACAGATGCTGATACGGCGTTTGAATAATCTCGAAGGGGTGGACAGGATTATCTTGCCGGGCCTGTGCCGGGGCGATCTGGAACAACTGGCTGCACATGCAGGTATCCCGGTGGTGCGCGGGCCGGATGATTTAAAGGATTTGCCCCAGTTTTTCGGCCGCAAGGGCAAGGCGCCCGATTTAAGCCGCCATGATGTCAGGCTATTCGCCGAGATCACCGAGGCCCCGATGATTACCATCCCGGAAATCCTCAAACGGGCTGCACGTTACAAGTCTGATGGCGCTGATGTGATCGATATCGGGTGCCTGCCGGATACACCCTTCCCGCATCTTGAGGAATCCATTTCTGCCTTGCATGAAGCCGGTTATCTGGTGAGTATCGATTCGCTTGAAGATGAAGATCTGCTGCGTGGTGGGCGTGCCGGTGCGGATTACCTGTTAAGCCTCAAGGACAGCAGCTCGTGGATCGCAGAAGAAGTGGACTCAATCCCTATCCTGATCCCGGAGCCACATACCGATATGCCGTCGCTCTATCGGGTCATTGAATATTTTGAAAAGAAGAGCAGAAAATATATCGCGGACAGTATTCTTGACCCGATACATTTCGGTTTTGCCAATTCCCTCGTGCGTTATCATGAGCTGCGCCGGGAATGTCCGGATACAGAGATTATGATGGGTATCGGCAACCTGACGGAACTGACCGAAGCGGATACCACCGGCATCAATGCGATACTGTTCGGTATCATTTCCGAACTGCACATTGGCAATGTGCTGACCACCGAAGTGAGCCCGCATGCACGCTCTGCCGTAAGAGAAGCAGACAGGGCACGCCGGCTGATGTATGCCGCCCGGGAAGAAGGCAGCCTGCCAAAAGATATCGATGGTTCATTGCTGACCACACATGCCAGAAAGCCGTTCCCCTACTCATTTGAAGAAATCAGGGAACTGGCACAGGAAATCCGTGACCCCAGTTACCGCATCATGGTGAGTGAAGAGGGGATTCATATCTATAATCGTGACGGCCTGGCAACAGGGCGCAATCCATTTGATCTGTTTCCCAAACTGGATTTGTTGCAGGATGATGCACCCCATGCCTTTTATATCGGGGTGGAACTGGCCAGGGCGCAGATTGCATTCCAGCTGGGCAAACGTTATAACCAGGATGTAGAACTGGACTGGGGCGCAGCAGTCCCGCCATCAAGCGAGGCCGAACAGGAAAAACCCACAAAAGCAGCGCATAATCTGAAGGACAGGAATGCAGAATATAATGAGGCCGGTTCGACATTACAGGCCAGCAAGCTGAACAAACGCAAAAAGAAAAAAGCATCATGATACGCGAAGCCATCCTCACCACCTTGAATGCCGATAATTCGGTGCACATTGCCCCGATGGGTGTGAGGGAAATTGACAATCAGATACTGATTGCACCATTCAAGCCTTCAACCACACTGGATAACATCAAATGCAATGGGCAGGCCGTCGTCAACCTGACTGACGATGTGAGGATATTCGCGGGTTGTCTGACCGGGCATTATGACTGGCCTACCGTGCCGGCCTCCGTGATCACCGGACAACGCCTGGAAAATACACTCAGTCATCTGGAACTTGAGGTCAGAAAATTTGATGATGACAAGCATCGGCCAAAATTTTTCTGTGAAATCAGACACCAGAAAATACACCGGCCGTTCATGGGATTTAACCGCGCCCAGGCCGCCGTACTCGAGTTGGCAATTCTCGTCAGCCGTTTACCTATGTTGCCACAGGAAAAGATCGATACAGAGATCAAATATCTTGAAATTGCATTGGAGAAAACTGCGGGTAAAGATGAAATTGAGGCCTGGGGCTGGTTGATGGATCGTATCAGCGAATATCGCCTGCAACAGGCCGCAAGCGAGAACATGGTATGACAAAATTCCTCGCCAGTGTTTCCAATCCACTTGAAGCAGCCACTATTCTCGCCGCCGGCGCAGATATTATTGATATCAAGGATCCACTCAAGGGCGCTTTGGGTGCAGTTGTACCTGTTTTAGTAACAGATATAGTGAAGAGAGTCTCGGGGCGGGTGATGACCAGTGCTACTATTGGTGATCTGCCTATGAAAGCAGCCTGTATATCCGGCGCCGTAGAAAACATGCAGACGACCGGCGTGGATATTATCAAGGTGGGTGTATTTGCTGATTCTGTTCCTGCAGACATTCTGCAGTTAATCAAAAAATATACGGCCAGGGATTGCCGGATTGTCCTGGTCTTTTTCGCTGATTTAAAACCGCAACTGGAAGATTTTTCTGTACTGGCGGAAGCTGGCGTTTATGGGGTCATGCTGGATACGGCTGACAAAACAAAAGGCTCTCTGCGCGCTATAATTAACGACAATGTATTGAAATATTTTATAAGACAGGCCCGGGCTTGCGGCTTGTTGACTGGCCTGGCCGGTTCTCTGAAACTGGCAGATATCCAGCCATTATTAAAACTGGGACCGGATTACCTCGGATTTCGCAGCGCTTTATGTGATAAACACCAGAGAAATAATACGATAGATATGCAGGCAGCCCACAATGTCCGGGCGATGATACCGTTACATAATATTGCTGAATCAGAAAATCAGGGTTTATTGTTATCAGTGAATTAGAAAAATTTAAATCTTCTCCATGGGAGATGATTTAAAACAAATCCTCTCCCCCTTGATGGGGGAGGGTAGATAAATTTCCTTCCCCTGGCAGGGGGACGACTGCATGGAAGCAGGAGGTAGAATGAAGCAGGATGCCAGAGTCGAGGATAAAGGTGGGGGTTGAATATTAGTTACTTTAAAGATTCTACCCCCATCCCAACCTTCCACCTTCGAGGGGGAAGGAGAAAAAATGAATGGAGGAGAAAAAATGGCACAGTGGCGCAAGAAAGAAAAAGACGCAACCTACACGGTCGAAGAGATCGAGGCACGCCTTAAAGACGAACTGCCGAAATGGTATTTCGAAGACGGCTGGATCAGACGTAAATACAAGACCAGCGGCTGGAAAGGGACCTTAATGGTGATCACCACAGTGGGCCACCTGGCCGAGGCCGCATTCCATCACCCGGACATCACCGCATCCTACGCTTTCGTGATTGTGAAACTCATGAATCATGCTGCCAAGGGGGTCACAAACAAGGATTTCGAACTGGCCAAAAAGATCGAAGAAGTCATTATGTGGCAACCGGGTGCGGAAGAGGGCAGTGCACTGGAAGGCACACCGGACGATCCGCGGTTCAAGTATATTAAATACGATTGAGTAACTGCTGGTTGAATAGCAAGAACCGGAGTGCCGATAATAACAGGC
>MGYU01000095.1:0-2161 GCA_001801885.1 Gammaproteobacteria bacterium RIFCSPLOWO2_12_47_11 | reverse complement strand
CAGGCGGCGTTAAAGTAAAACCTGTTCCAGCGACATCAGGTGATTTGTTATGACTATCCAAACTTCTGCAGCAGCACAACACGCGCAAACAATTGCTGATATATGCAGGTTTATCGAAACTGCAGACACTCCACCAAATCTTGATGAACTCGCAGCCCGTGCCGGCCTGAGTCCCTGGTATTTTCATCGCGTGTTCAAGGCCCAGACCGGACTCACACCTAAAGCGTACGCTGCAGCACATCGTGCCAGACGGATCAGAAGTGAACTCAAACGGAGTAATACAGTAACCGATGCCATCCTCAATGCCGGTTACAATTCAAACAGCCGGTTTTATGAAAAATCCAACAAAATATTGGGAATGACACCGTCAGATTACCGTGCGGGCGGCGCCAATACCGAAATACGTTTTGCAATCGGTGAGTGCTCTTTAGGTTCGATTCTTGTTGCCAGCAGTGATCGGGGTGTTTGCGCTATTTTTTTGGGGGATGATCCTGATGTTCTGGTGCATGATTTACAGGATCGTTTCCCGCACGCCAATCTGATTGGCGGTGAAAGTCAATTTGAGCAACTGGTAGCGAAAGTGGTAGGTTTTATTGAAGCGCCGGCAATCGGGCTGGATCTGCCGCTGGATATACGCGGAACAGCATTTCAGCAACGTATATGGAATGCGCTGATGAAAATCCCTGCGGGTACAACGGTCAGTTATACCGATATTGCCAACCGTATTGGTGCGCCGAAATCAGTCCGGGCTGTGGCCCAGGCCTGTGCTGCGAATTCTCTGGCAGTTGCAATACCTTGCCACCGTGTTGTCAGAAATGACGGCGGACTTTCAGGATATCGCTGGGGGGTGGAACGCAAACGTGCATTGCAGGAAAGAGAGTCTGGTATTACCCCATTGAGCGGAGAAAAACATAAAATTCCCCTCCCCATTGAGGGGGAGGGTAAGGGTGGGGGTGGAATCTGAACAATACTAACATTCAACCCCCATCCCAACCTTCCCCCTTACAGGAGGAAGGAGTAAATTTTGCTCCCCTGCAAGGGGGAGAAGATGCATATGCTTTACCTGATCTGAAATTGATAGACTCATATGCTTCTGAAGAAAATAAGGAATGGATTGCATCTGCATCGGTTGTATTGCGTGGTTTCGCACTTTCATGCGAAAGTGTCTTGCATACTGATTTGCATAAAATCATCAGTACAGCTCCGTTTCGCCACATGATCACTCCCGGTGGATTTACCATGTCTGTGGCCATGACCAATTGCGGTTCATACGGGTGGGTTTCCGGGCGCGGCGGGTATCGCTATGATCCAAATGATCCATTGACCGGAAAGCCCTGGCCAGAAATGCCGGAGTCATTTCTGACTCTCGCTAAAAATGCGGCCGCCACAGCCGGTTTCGATAATTTCATTTCTGATGTCTGTCTGGTGAATCGCTATGAACCCGGTGCGAAGTTGTCCCTGCATCAGGACAAGGACGAGCTGGACTTCAATCAGCCGATCGTTTCAGTATCACTCGGATTGCCTGCGATATTTCTGTTCGGTGGACTGAAACGAAAAGACAAACCTGTCCGTGTTCCACTGGCGCACGGTGATGTCGTCGTCTGGGGCGGCGCGGACAGAATGCGCTATCACGGCATCATGCCGCTGAAAGAAAACCACCATCCTGTTTTCGGAAACCAGCGAATAAATCTTACGTTCCGTAAAGCCTACTAGTGAAACTCTGTTCTTATGGATGGAGATTGGCGATTAAAAACAAATCACTCTGGGTCACTTGGTTAAAGCAGGAGAAGTTCGGGGAATGATTTGTCACATGCCATATTCCACATCTAAATTGTTAATGGTTTCTATCAAGCTTAATAATTTTCATAAGGCTATGATGGGAGCTTATGCATGAACATGTACGCCAGCCAATGTTTTGGCCCGAGTTGACCGTTTTTTGACTGATATTTCAATATCCAAATCCAAAGCGTTCAAGCAGCGGTACAAGCGGTCAAAGGTGAATCCTGATAACCGGCCTTTGCCGAGATTGGAGACTTCCGGTTGTGTAATACCAAGCAGTTCGGCGGCTTCTTTTTGTGTAATACCACGCGCTTTAATCCGGTCATTAATCTGTGCAGCCAATTTTGCTTTTGCCAGACGTTCATCTCCATTCAATAAACCT
>MGYU01000094.1 GCA_001801885.1 Gammaproteobacteria bacterium RIFCSPLOWO2_12_47_11 | reverse complement strand
TTCACGCCGCACTACCATGATCATCTTGGCATGGGTCTTATACCCGACCACCCCGTAGACGACATGGGCGCCGGCTTCTTGCAGATCACTCGCCAGTTCGATATTGGCTTCTTCATCAAAGCGGGCCATCAGTTCAATCACGACCGTGACTTCCTTGCCGGACCGCGCCGCATCCTTCAATGCATCAACGATGACTGAATCAGTACCGGTACGGTAAAGTGTCTGCTTGATGGAAAGCACGGTGGGATCTGCCGCAGCCTGCCGCAGAAAATCGATGACCGGGACAAACGACTGGAAAGGGTGGTGCAAGAGAATATCACCGTTATGCAGGATCTCAAAAATATTGGTCTGCTTGAGCAGCCGGGGCGGCATATCGGGGACAAACCCCGGATAAACAAGATCCGGACTGTCAACCAGTTCTTGTATCTCAAGCAGCCGGTTTAAATTGACCGGGCCATTGACCTTGTATAAATCCTGATTATTCAGATTGAACTGCTGCAAAAGGAAATTGGCGATCTCTTTCGTGCAGTTGTCCGCTACTTCCAGCCGTACCGCATCGTTGAACCTGCGTGATGGCAGTTCGCCTTCAAGCGCCCGCACCAGGTCATCTATTTCTTCATCATCCACAAACAGTTCGCTGTTGCGCGTCACCCGGAACTGGTAACAACCGGTGGCCTTCATGCCGGGGAACAGATCACCAACATGGGCATGTATGATGGAGGACAGTAAAACAAAATCATGGGGGCCCGAAGTCCGGTCCCTGGGTATGTGAATTATCCTGGGCAGGGAACGTGGCGCCTGGACGATGGCCAGCCCGCTGTCACGGCCAAAGGCGTCCTTCCCTTCAAGGGATATAATAAAATACAGGTTCTTGTTCAGGACTTTCGGGAAAGGATGCGACGGGTCCAGTCCAATCGGGCTGAGCACCGGCAGCAATTCGCGGTTGAAATACCGCTTTATCCAGCGTGTATGTTTTGGTTTCCAGTTGGCCCTGCGGATAATACGGATTTTTTCCCTGGCGAGTTCCGGGATCAATACATCATTCAATAATTTGTACTGCTCGTTGACCAGTTCGCGGCTTGCTTCGCTGATACGCTTCAGTAATTCCACCGGGGTCATATTGTCAGAACCGGTTTGTACCGAACCGTACTTCACCTGTTCCTTCAAACCTGCTACACGGATCTCGAAGAATTCATCCAGGTTAGTGCTGGAGATACACAGAAAGCGCAGACGCTCCAGCAGGGGAACGGATTTGTCCTGGGCCTGCTCCAGTACCCTTCGGTTAAACTCAAGCAGACTGAGTTCCCTGTTGATATAGAGTTCCGGATGTTTAAGATTCAGTTCATTCACAAAATTTACTTCAATATTTTTGACTGAACCAGTATTGCAAAAGCCCCGAAAATCAGGGCAATACAGATCAGTAATAGATGATTATAAAATATTAATTACTTCTTGCTTTCGGAAATTTCTTTCTCCATTTGTTCAATGCTGATATGGCGGACATCCTTACCTTCCACAAAATAGATCACATATTCACAGATGTTACGCGCATGATCAGCAATGCGTTCCAGCGCCCGTGCCGTCCAGACGACATCAATGGTGCCTGAAATATTGCGTGGATCTTCCATCATATAGGTAATCAACTGGCGTAAAATTGCCACATACATCTCATCTGACCTCGGCTCATCACTGGCCACCTTCAATGCGGCCTGGGTATCCATACGGGCAAAGGCATCCAGTGCATCATGTACCATCTTGCGGGCATGATTACCCAAGGCACTGATTCCGACGTAATAGGATTTTGGCCCTTGTTTTTCAATCAGCTCTATCGCCATTTTGGCAATCTTCTCTGATTCATCACCGATTCGTTCCAAATCGGTGATGGTTTTGATCACCGCCATGACCAGGCGCAGGTCACCGGCAGCCGGCTGGCGCCGGGCAAGGATCTTGGTGCAGTCTTCATCAATGGAAACTTCAAGTGCATTCACCTGGGGCTCATTGCGGACAACAAGCTGTGCAAATTCCACCTCGAATTCCGTCAGGGCCCTGAGTGCATTGATCAATTGTTGCTCAACCAGACCGCCCATGGCCAGAACACGTTCACGGATATTCTCCAGCTCATTATCAAACTGCTTGGAAATGTGTTGTGTACCTACACTGGTCGTCATATTTAGTATCTCCAGAATATGTATATTAGCCGTAACGTCCGGTAATGTAATCTTCAGTCATTTTCATTTTCGGGTTAGTGAACAGTGTATTTGTGTCTGAATACTCAATTAATTCCCCGATATACATATAGGCAGTGTAATCCGATACACGGGCCGCTTGTTGCATGTTATGCGTTACAATCACTATAGTGTATTTAGACTTCAATTCGTAAATGAGTTCTTCGATTTTCAGAGTAGAAATCGGATCAAGTGCCGAAGCGGGTTCGTCCAGTAACATAACTTCAGGCTCAATCGCAATCGCCCTGGCAATCACCAGGCGTTGTTGCTGGCCACCGGAAAGTCCAAGCGCATTATCATGCAATCGATCTGCGACCTCATCCCACAGGGCTGCATTCCTGAGTGATTTTTCTACGGCCATATCCAGGGTACGCCGGCTTTTGACACCCTGAATCCGCAATCCGTAAGCCACGTTCTCATAGATAGACTTCGGAAACGGATTGGGTTTCTGGAATACCATACCCACCCGGCGTCGTAATTCAGCAATATTGATTTGATTTTCGTTGATATCCTGTTCGTGCAATTTGATATTGCCTTCAATTCTGACATTGTCGATCAGATCATTCATGCGGTTAAAACAACGTAACAGGGTAGATTTGCCGCAGCCACTAGGGCCAATAAATGCCGTGACGCGTTTTTCCGGAATATCAAGATTAATGTTTTTCAAAGCCTGCTTGTCGCTGTAATACAGATTAAAATCTCTGATGCTCAGGCATATTTTTTCTTCAGCCAGATGGTATTGATCACGGGCACGTACGACGGATCCCAGATCCATGGCATGTGTGGGTGTATTCGGATCGTTCACTACGTTCTCTCCACGGGAATGTTCCGCTGTTGTACGGTGTTCAGAATCAGTGTTGCTCTGCTGCACGGTATTTCTCTCTTAGCCTATTACGAATTCGTATGGCTGTCAGGTTTAAAATAATAATAATTAAAACGAGCAACAGGGCCGTAGCATATACCAGCGGTCTTGCAGCCTCGACATTGGGGCTCTGGAAACCAACATCATAAATATGAAAGCCGAGATGCATGAATTTCCGGTCCAGATGCAAAAACGGATAGTTGGCATCAAGCGGCAGGGTTGGCGCGAGTTTAACCACACCCACCAGCATCAGGGGTGCAACCTCACCGGCCGCACGGGCGATCGCCAGAATCAAACCGGTAATCATCGCGGATGCGGTCATCGGTAATACGGTACGCCATAATGTCTCGGCCTTGGTCGCGCCCAGTGCGAGGCTGCCCTCACGGATCGCCCGGGGTACCCGTGACAAACCCTCTTCCGTGGCGACAATGACCACCGGCACGGTCAATATGGCCAGGGTAATGGATGCCCACATCAACCCGGGAGTGCCAAAGGTGGGTGCCGGTAATTTCTCGGGGAAAAATAATTGATCAATGGAACCGCCCAGAAAATAAACAAAGAAGCCCAGACCAAATACGCCATAAACGATGGAAGGAACACCGGCCAGATTGTTCACCGCGATGCGGATTATGCGGGTCATGACGCCCTGTTTGGCATACTCATGTAAATATACCGCAGCAACGACACCAAAGGGTGTCACGATGACCGCCATGATCATCACCATCAATACCGTTCCGAATATTGCCGGGAAAATGCCGCCTTCAGTATTGGCTTCACGTGGTTCATCACTGACAAATTCCCACAGCTTGATGAAGTAAAACCGTATTTTCTGAAATACTGACATGCTGTTGGGACGATAGGCACGAACTACCCTGGATAACGGCACAGTAAGTTCCTTGCCATCAGCAATCCGGGCAATAAAGCTGTACTGATTGAGGGACTGATACAGAGACTTTAATTGCACGGTGAGGTCGTTATATTGTTCCTGCAAATTATTGCGTTGTTCTGTAATTTGCTGGTGTTTATCGGGATCATTGTCTCCCTTCAGTATCAGGCCTTTTTTCCGGATCCGTAATTCTTCCATCTGATAATTGATGGCGCCAATACGGTGTTTCTCGATGTGCCGGATCTCATCGAATATCTCACCAGAGTGGTCGATGAGCTGCTGTAACTGTGTCCAATGATTTTCTTTACTCGAAATATCCTGTCCATCCATTTTAATGCCCGCCAGATATCCATAAAGATTTCCCCACTCACGGCGTTCTACCACCATCAGTTCGTCAGGGTAATGTCGTTCCTGCATTCCTGACTGGTCAACCCAGCGGAAATCCAGACCCAGATGATCGCGATTTCCGGTTTTGATCAGATAGCGCCGGAAGGTCCGGGCAGCGTCCTGGTCTGCATGATGGGTAATATGGGATTCTGTTGTGCTTTCCTGATCGACAATCTCACCGATGATGTGTGTCAGTGACCCATCCTGCTGGAGATATTCAAATGCAAGCACATCCGCCGGCCAGAAGTGGGCCAGTCCGCGTACCGCGATCAGTGCGATCAATCCAACCACCATAATCAACGAAATGCTGACAGCTCCGGCGTTCAACCAGATATACGGTGCGCCGCTGGCCAGCCATGGTCGTAACGATAAGTTCATCAGAGATTACTGTATTTGGTGCGGAGCCGTTGTCTGACTATTTCCGCAATGGTGTTGAACAGAAAGGTTGCTGCAAACAATACCAGTCCGGCCAGAAACAGAATACGGTAGTGGGTGCTGCTCACCTCGGACTCAGGCATTTCAACGGCAATGTTGGCAGACAAGGCGCGAAATCCCTGGAAAATATTCATATCCATAATCGCGGTATTGCCGGTCGCCATGACGACAATCATGGTTTCGCCGACAGCACGGCCAAAACCAATCATTATTGCAGAGAATATTCCGGGGCTCGCAGTCAATAACACCACCCCCATCATGGTTTGCCAGGGTGTGGCGCCCAGTGCGAGTGAGCCGGTAGTCAGTTGTTTGGGGACACCGTAGATCGCGTCCTCGCTAATGGAAAAAATCGTGGGAATCACGGCGAACCCCATGGCGATACCCACCACCAGGGAATTGCGCTGGTCAAAATTGATGCCCACTACGTTGGTTAGCCAGAGCGGCATGTTGCCTGCGAAAAAGAGATTTTCAACAGGCCGGCCGAGTGCGATAGCTGCCACACCTGCAAGTAAAATAATCGGTATTAAAATGGCTGCTTCCCAGCCTTCAGGAATGTACTGGCGCATCCGCTTTGGCAGGAACTGCCAGAGATAGGCACTGATCAGCATGGTCACGGGCAGTAGCAACATTAACATCAACACACCGGGCAGGTTTTTTTCTATGAACGGCGCCAGCCAGAGTCCCGCCAGAAATCCAAGGATCACTGTGGGCAAGGCACCCATCATTTCGATAGTGGGTTTCACATAGGCGCGCATCCGTGCGTTCATGAAATACGCCGTGTAGATCGCGCCCAGGATAGCCAACGGGATGGAAAACAGCATCGCATACAATGCTGCCTTGAGCGTACCGAATGCCAGCGGAGTGAGACTGAATTTGGGTTCAAAATCATTCGAGGCAGATGAAGACTGCCAGATATATTCCGGTTGTTGCCGGCTTTCGTACCAGACCTTGCCCCAAATCGATCGCCACGAGATCTCCGGATGCTCATTTTCCACCTGCCAGAATTGCAATTGCTGACTAGAATCTTCGACCAGCATTGCATTGCCGCGTGGATCAACCGCAACGAATGTCAGGGGTTCTTCGCTTATCCTCTGTTTTTTAACGGTTCGATGTGCTGTGGTGTGGTAAATGCCGATATATCCCTGTTTATCAATGGCAGTAAATCCCTTGCGTGAATAATCGGGGGCCATAGTTACGACAGGGGCCTTCAAAGATCTGAAATTGCGGATATTCTGCAAGGTATAATTATTTTCCTGATCACGGACCGGGAACCACTGAGTGATCGTGCCGCGCGAGTCCCCCACCAGGATAGAGATTCCACCAGCCAGGAATTCCAGGCTGGTAATTACTGTCCCATCCGGAACAGCATGTACCTTTTGCACCAGTCTGGGTGCAGTCTTGTTGCTGATATCGAAATAACTGATGTTTCCACGGTTGTCCGCAACATAAAGCTCCCTTTGTTCAATATCCATGACCATTTTTATCACCGGATTTTCCATGGTAATGGTTGCATCAACACGCTGTACGGTTGTTTCATCACTGATCAACGATGTTTCCTTACTGAACGTTGAGAGACGGATAATGACATCCGCAACCGCGGCAGCGATGGATACCTGATTATCTTCAGCCTGGGCAGCAATGAGCCGGATTGGATTTTTGTTGACGTCCATAACTACAGGCTTGTTTTCCAGTGGATATTCAACTGCCGGGGTAATCAGACGTACATCATTTGGATATGTCACCCGGTAACGATGCTGCACCAACAGGACAGTGCCTTTCCCGGTTGCAAACGCCAGTAGTCCCTGCGTCGGGTCACCGGCAGAAAATGCAGTTATGTCATCCTGGTGTGCCTCAAACAAATTAACACTTTTGATTAATGTCCCCTCGGCAGTTTTAAAAAAATACAGATCACCCGATTCGCTCGCACGCAACCCGATCTCATGTTGCTCTTCAATTGCGTAATAAACCGTACTTTCTTCAGGATTGCCCGGCAAATCGTACTGCACCAGGACCTCAATATGAGCAGGCCGAAACATCGGCAGAACCACATACAATAAATAGAATGCAATCAGGATAATGGCTATCAGGACACTGATACCGCCGAGTGCCATGAGATGACGTGCGGCCCTGTCCTTGATACCCCGCCAGCGCCGATAGGACACGGCTGCGGGCGCATTAAAATCCGGTAACAGGGATGGCCTGGAAGTGAGTTCAGACATAACCCGCAGTGTAGAGAGTAATTATGACAATTCTGTTAAACCACGATGGAATATGTTGTTTAATAAAAAAATGCCCCGCAATAGCGGGGCATCAGGCTGACAGGGTACAGCGGGGTTAAGGACTATTCCCCGGCAGCGACATCCGTACCGTTGATTTTTACAAGTTCCTTCCCGGCAACCGTGGATGATATTGGAATATAACCATCTTTTACCACCACAATTTGTCCTGCTTTGGACAGTATCATCCTGATAAATTCGCTCTCCAGCGGGGGCAACGGTTTGTTGGGTGCCTTGTTGACATAAACATACAGGAAACGGCCCAGCGGGTATTTGCCGGAAACGGCATTTTCTGCGGTAGCTTCGATGTAATTTTCGCTATCCTTTGCCAGTGGTAATGCGCGGATTCCGGAAGTCTTGTATCCGATACCGGAATAACCGATACCGTTAATTGATTTGGTCACGCCCTGGACCACCGAGGCGGAGCCCGGCTGCTCGTTCACGGAGTTCCTGAAATCCCCTTTACACAGCGCGACTTCCTTGAAGTAACCATAGGTGCCGGATACCGAGTTACGGCCATACAATTGTATCGGGCTACCGGCCAACTGACCGGTCAGGCCGAGTTGTACCCAGGTGGTCAAATCTTCGGAGTATCCACACTTGCGGGTTGCTGAAAAAATCGCATCGACCTGCGCAAGATTAAGGCCCTTGATGGGATTGTCCTTGTTCACAAACACCGCCAACGCATCGATCGCGACCTTGATTTGGGTCGGTTTATAGCCGTACTTTGCTTCAAATGCGGCGATTTCTTCACCCTTCATAGCCCGGCTCATCGGGCCGAAATTTGAAGTGCCCTCGGTCAGTGCCGGAGGCGCAGTTGAAGATCCGGCGGCCTGAATCTGGATATTTACATTGGGATACAGACGCTTGAACTCCTCTGCCCACAAGGTCATCAGGTTCGCCAAGGTATCGGAACCGACACTGTTGATATTACCGTCAACACCACTGGCAACAGCATAGTCCGGCAAGGTTGGGTCGACCTTGTCATTGGCCAATGCCGGGGTAAATACTGCGGCAACCAGTAGCAAGCGCGCGCTTAAATTCATCAGTTTCTTCATCACAGGTTCTCCAGACAGGGTTAAATGAATCTTGAATTATTCTGGCGCGGATTCTGAGGGAAGGAGATGACAGGCAAATGAAATCAATATGACATTTTCAAGACAGGCCTTGAAGTAGATTCTGAGGTGGCCCTGATCAGGCTGAACGACTGCTGTCAACCGGCTGATTTTTGTAAACTATAATCCGGTCGGGGAAATCACAGCGGAAGGTACTGCCTTTGCCGACAAAGCTGTCGATATGCAATTTTCCACCATGATGGGCAAGTACATGTTTGACAATAGCAAGACCCAGTCCTGTGCCACCCTTGTCACGTGACCGTCCCCGATCCACCCGATAGAAACGTTCAGTGATTCTGGGGACATGTTCGGGGGCAATACCTTCTCCATTATCCGTAACTTCAAAATGCGCGCCATCAGCATCTGCATACCAGCGAATTTTAATGATCCCGTGCTCGGGTGTGTGCTGGACCGCGTTGAATACCAGGTTGGAAAATGCACTGTATAGTTCCCGTTGACTGCCGCGCACACACAGGTCCGGATCCGATTCCAGATAAAAAATATGTTCCATTAACCCGCTCAATCCCTGGGCCTCCTGATAGATACTGGAAAGCAAATCAGGCACCCACACTGTTTCTCCCTCGGTATACTGGCTGGCAGTCTCCAGCTCGGACAATGTCAGCAAGTCCTCGATCAACCGCTGCATCCGGCCTGTTTGTCTGCGCATTTGCTTGATCTGTGCCAATAGTTCAGGCGGCAGCAGACCGGGCTCGTCATCCAAACCTTCGAGATAACCCGAGATAACGGTCAGTGGTGTGCGCAATTCATGTGAGGCATTGGCAATAAAATCCTTACGCATTTGATTATTTCGATAGATGCTGGTGATGTCCCGCGCCACTAATAATTTCTGGTCGCCGCCGTAGGGGACGATTCGAATCTCCAGTATCTGTCTGGAGTTAACCGGGGACTCCAGATGCAACCAGTTACCTGATCGGCCCTGCTCGCTGTTCATGAAATTGTGTAATTCCGGATTACGGATCAGATTAAATATCCTTTGACGGCGGTCCTGTGGCCAACACACTCCGAGATAATCCTTGGCCTTGTCATTGGCCCATTCGATTACACCAGCCTCACCCAATACGACAACTGCATCCGGTAATGACGAGGTTGTATCCTGAAAGCGTTTCAGAAATCCCGATAGTTTCTGGGTTCGTTGTTTGTGCCGTCCCTTCAAAAAATCGATTTCCCGGCATATTGCGTCAATGATACCTGGCAGCTCGGGAGGATTTGTGTCGCTTTTGTTCTGCAACCAGTAATGAACCTGCTGAAGCAGCCGGTAGTTCCAGATGATAAATGCGATCAGGCCTGCCGTCAGACAAACAGTGACCTGGTTCAGCAGCAATCCGAACAGCAGACTGAACAGAAATATACCCGTGAAGCGCCAGAGATCTTCTCTCATACCATCCAGATTTTATCGGGTTGAAAACCGGTATCCTACACTCCGTACTGTCTGGATTAAACGATCAAAACCGAACGGTTCCAGTGTTTTGCGCAGACGCCGTATGTGTACATCCACAGTACGCTCTTCTACATACACATTTTGGCCCCATACATGATCCAGTAACTGGCTACGACTATAGACCCGTTCAGGATGGGTAATGAAAAAATGCAGCAGTTTGAATTCTGTTGGACTGATTTCAATAATCTTGTCTCTGGCGGTAACCCGGTATGTTTCCGGATCCAGAACCAGGCCGTCGATTTCGATAATGCCCAGTTGGCCCTCATTTGAATAACGACGCATTACGGCCCTTAATCTGGCCAGTAACTCCTTGGTGGAAAATGGCTTGGTAATGTAATCGTCTACCCCGGTATCCAGGCCGCGGATCTTATCGTCCTCCTCACCTTTGGCAGTTAACATGATAATCGGTATATTCCGGGTATCGGTATCACTGCGAAGTCGTCGCGCAAAATCGATGCCACTCACACCGGGCAACATCCAGTCCAGCAAAATCAGATCAGGCCGGTCTTTTAGTACAATGGCACGCGCCTGTTCGACATCGGCAGCTTCCTGGCAAACATAGCCTTCCTTCATCAGGGTATAACCCAGCATTTCCCTGATGGCCGCCTCATCTTCGACGATGAGAATTTTGCTTTTCATTTCATTAAAGTTCGCTTCAAGCATGGCCGCTATTTGATAGCAAGAATATTACAGCTTTATGACAAAGACGAACTGTTTTAATTAATTGGCCAGCTACCACAATAACTTAAAGTTAAAACTTTCTATTTGTCACAGAATGATCATTTTAGCTTAACTCATTTGTCATATCCGTGTCATTGAACTGCAACACTCCTTCCTTATCGTTACATCTCCAAAAAATCTGTTTGTTTAAGGCGTCTTTGCTCGCCGATGGGGGCAGGATTTTTTAAATTTTTAAACCTAATTTTTCTCATTAAATATTAAGGAGAACGGCTGTGTTAATCAAAACACATTTTAGAAACCAGATAAAAACGATATGCGGGGCTGTCATCTTCGGGTGCTTCGCTGCATTGGCAACACCAGCCATGGCAGCAAACGAAGCCATGCTGGATCTCATCGATATCATGGAAAGAAAGGGGACTCTCACAAAAGAAGAGTCAGAGTTATTACGAAACGCCACCAGGGCAGATGGTGAGAAAACCGAGTCTGTTGCAAGCGAAGCGAAAGAGGCTGCCAAGAAAGAAGTGCAGGCTGCTACAAAAGATTTACCGAAAATTGAAACTGCAGGCAAGCTCAAGGTCACTTCTCAGGATGGTGATTTTTCCTGGGGGTTGATTGGACGTGTCATGGCGGACTACAATCTGGTCGATTCTGATATCAACAAGATCGGCAATGACGCATTCATTCGACGTGCCCGCCTAGGCATGGAGGGTGCCATGTGGAAACACTGGATCTGGAAACTGGAAATGGACTTTGCCGAAGATTCACTCTCAACCAAGGATGCTTTTATTGGTTACAAATCTGGTAACTGGTGGATCAAAACCGGTCAGTCACACATTCCTTACGGGCTGAGTACTATATCAAGCTCGAAATACATGACCTTCATCGAGCGCCCGTTACTGGCGGATGGTCCACTGCAACCCTCACGCAGTCTTGGTGTGGCCGGTTTCATGCATGATCCGAACGGCGTACGCTGGACCCTTCATGCCGGTATTTTCGGTGGTGCAGTAGGTAGTGGTGGTGCAGGTGCCACAGATGAATTCAATGTGGCCGCCCGTGGTACTTTCGTACCATTCATGCAGGACAAAAACCATCTGGCATCCATCGGCGCTGGCGTCTGGTACCGTAACGCACTTGACAAGGCAACCACTATCGCACAACGGCCAGGTGTCTTTCGCTCAGGTGACAGCACCTTTCAGCGTGTCGCTTTTGGCACCGGTGATGTCGATAGCCTCGGCTTCAATATCGAGGGCTTGGCCGTTATGGGTCCGTTTGGCCTCAAGGCCGAATACAGCCGTCTGAATGTAGATTCACCGGCTGGTGATGTCGACCTCGACGGCTACTACGGCGAAGCCAGCTGGTTTATGACTGGCGAATCCCTGAACTATGACACCAAAAAAGCCCAGTTCGGCAGTGTTTCACCCAAAGGCGTAGTTGGTAAAGGTGGTGTTGGTGCCTGGCAGGTAGCTGTACGTTATGATGTCCTTGATTTATCAGAAGGCGATATTATCGGTTCTGATGGTGAGGGAACATTCGGCGGGGAACAACATGTGATTACAGCCGGGCTGAACTGGTATGTGAACAAGAACATGCGGTTTATGCTTGACTATGTGCATCTGACCAAGATGGATCGTCCCGGCAGTATATGGGACAACGACGAGCCACATGGTATTACCTTACGCAGTCAGGTTCATTGGTAAAAGATAATTTATAAGTGTATTTTCCTCCTGAAAAACCCCGCTCCGGCGGGGTTTTTTATTTTTCAGGAATTATTCTTACCCCGTTTAGATGAATCAATGCCATATAAAATTACCTTTTTCAGGCGATTTTCTTTTTCTCAACATTGATTATGATAAACGGCGTGCATATACATGCACAGGAATACTGGAATAACTAATCAACAAATAAGGAGATCCATATGGATATTCTCAAAAAACTGCTGTTAATTACCTTGCTGACCTTCTCTTTCTCTCTCTACGCCGGCGAACCCGTCAACATCAACACTGCTGACAAGGCGGCACTGATGTCAGGGATCAAGGGTGTGGGAGAAAAACGTGCTGATGCCATCATTGCATGGCGTGATCAGAATGGCCCTTTCAAATCTGTTGATGATCTGGCCAGCGTCACGGGCATAGGCGATGCTATTGTTGAAGAAAACCGCACCAACCTCACAACAGGCGAACCGCAGTAACACATCTCCCCTGAATAACAAGGCCTTCATTAACCTGAAGGCCTTGTTCATTCAATAGTTTTCCCTTCATAACTTGTTCATGCGGTCTGCGCTGCGGTATGCTTGCGCCCTTCATAAACAAACTTTTTACTCCATGAACAACCGTTACGACCCCGCAAGCATCGAACCGGACTTGCAGCAGCGCTGGGAAGAGAACCGGGCTTTCCTGGCAACTGAAGATCCGGCCAGGGAAAAATTTTATTGCCTGTCCATGTTCCCCTATCCAAGCGGCAAACTGCATATGGGACATGTGCGTAATTACACTATTGGTGATGTCATCAGCCGCTATCAGCGCATGCAGGGCAAGAATGTGCTGCAACCCATGGGCTGGGATGCCTTCGGCCTGCCTGCAGAAAATGCGGCAATCAGCAATCAGGTCCCGCCAGCAAAATGGACTTACGACAATATTGCCTATATGAAAATGCAATTAAAATCGCTTGGTTTTGCGATTGACTGGAGCAGGGAACTCGCCACTTGCGATCCAGAATATTACAAATGGAACCAGTGGTTCTTCCTGCGCATGCTGGGAAAAGGTATTGCTTACAAAAAGACCCAGGTGGTGAACTGGGACCCTGTGGACCAAACCGTCCTTGCCAACGAACAGGTCATCGATGGCCGGGGCTGGCGCACCGGTACCATCGTCGAAAAACGTGAAATCCCGGGATACTATCTGGGAATTACGCAATATAACGAGGAACTGCTGGCCGATCTCGATAAATTATCCGGCTGGCCGGAACGCGTAAAAACCATGCAGTCCAACTGGATCGGCAAAAGTTATGGTGTGCATTTTGCCTTTCCGTACGAACTCGATGGCAAGCAGGAATTATTATGGGTCTTCACCACGCGCGCCGACACCATCATGGGTGTGACTTATTGTGCTGTTGCAGCTGAACATCCATTGGCAACTTATGCAGCGAGTAAAAATCCCAGGATTGCCGAATTTGTAGAAGAGTGCAAACGCGGCAGTATGATGGAAGCGGATCTGGCCACCATGGAAAAGAAAGGCATGCCCACCGGGATCTTTGTGACTCACCCGCTGACTGATGAAAAAATCGAAGTCTGGGTCGCCAACTATGTATTGATGGGCTATGGCGAAGGAGCTGTCATGGCTGTGCCTGCACATGATGAACGTGATTTTCATTTTGCCCGGCAATATCAATTACAAATAAAACAGGTGATCGCGGTCAACGGCAAGAAATTTTCAACCGATAACTGGCAAGACTGGTATGCAGATAAAGAAAATGGCTGCTGTATTAACTCCGGCAATTATGACGAATTGAATTATGCAGCAGCAATCAATGCAATTGCAGATGATCTCAATGAAAAGAAACTGGGTGAGAAACAGGTCCAATGGCGTTTGCGCGACTGGGGTATCTCACGCCAGCGTTACTGGGGCTGCCCGATCCCGATTATACATTGTGAACACTGCGGTGATGTGCCGGTACCGGATGATCAACTGCCGGTCGTGTTACCGGAGGATTGCGTGCCGGACGGTGCCAGCAACCCGCTCAACAAGCGTGCTGATTTCATCAACTGCCTGTGCCCGAAATGCGGCAAACCTGCAAAACGTGAGACAGACACCATGGACACTTTCGTGGATTCCTCCTGGTATTACGCACGCTATTGTTCCAATAATAATAAAAACAAAATGGTGGATGAACGCGTCAACTACTGGATGCCGGTCGATCAATACATTGGTGGTATTGAACATGCGATACTGCACCTGCTTTATTCACGCTTCTGGAGCAAGGTTATGCGTGATCTGGGCCTCGTAAACTATGACGAGCCTTTTGAAAAGTTGCTGACCCAAGGCATGGTGCTCAACGAGATCTTCTACCGTAAACCGGAGAGCGGTCGCATTGTCTATTTCAATCCGGCTGATGTTGAAATCCAGATTGATGCCAAAGGCCAGCGCACTGGTGCGATCCTGAAAAGCGATGGCAAACCGGTTGAGTCCGGCGGTATCGGCACCATGTCCAAATCCCGGAACAACGGTGTAGACCCACAGGCATTAATCGAGAAATATGGCGCGGATACCGCCCGTTTGTTCATGATGTTTGCCGCACCGCCGGAACAGACGCTGGAGTGGTCTGACTCTGGCGTAGAAGGCGCATACCGGTTTTTGAAACGGTTATGGAAGTTCGCACATGAACATCATCAGCATATATCAACAGGATTGCAGGGTTCAGGAAAAGTTAACTTCAATCAAGCTCACCCGGACATAAAAAACACGCGTCGAATTATCCACAGTCTTCTGGAACAGGCGAATCGTGATTTTTCAAAATTCCAGTTCAACACGGTTGCATCCGCAGGTATGAAATTATTAAATACACTGGAAGGAATATCCGGTGCGGCGAATCCGGATACGCCCAAGAACGGTGCCCATGAGGCTATGGCTATAAATGTTGCTTACACAGAAGGGTTTTCCGTACTATTAAGATTATTGTCTCCCATTACTCCTCATATCAGTGACTACCTCTGGCGTGAACTGGGCTATGGAGACGACATCCTCAAGGCCCCGTGGCCGGAACCGGACGAGCAGGCACTGCGACAGGATGTAGTCGAACTGGTAGTCCAGGTCAATGGCAAGGTGAGGGCACATATCACGGTTCCGGCCCATGCCGGGCAGCCTGAAATAGAACAGATTGCCCTGGCAGATGATAATATAAAGCGCTTTGCAACACCGGGTAACATCAGAAAAATCGTACTGGTCCCTGGCCGGCTGGTGAATATTGTCGTTTCGTAATAAGCTACCTACATTAAATAATTACCATATATGTCCTTTACCAGGTAAAGAAATATGAATTTACGGCATAGCCTGTTTTTACTGAGCCTGATCTCGCTTTGTGCCTGCGGGTTTGAATTACGCGGTTCCAATCTTGAATCCCTGCAGCAATCGAAGGTTTACGTAAATTCCAGCGGCGCCAATCCCCTCGCAAGGGAAATCAGGGAACAATTGAAATTTGCCGATGTGCCAATTGCCAGGACAGCCACTGAAGCAGATTATGTTGTGGATGTTGGCAATGAAAATTTTGAACGCAAGGTGTTGAGTATTTCCGGTGAGACCGGGAAGGTTGAAGAATTCGAAATATTGTACCATGCCTACTTTTCGGTAACGGGCCCCGGTGGCAAAACTCTCGTAAAGTCCGAGCCCATCACTGGACAGCGGGATTTTGTCTTCGTTGATGATGCTGTACTCGGTAAATCTGACGAAGAAAACAAGCTGCGTGAAGAAATGCGGCGGCAATCGGCAACCAGTGTTTTGAGAAGGTTAAAGACCCTCACTCAATAATCAAGCATGCGCCTCAGGGCCGAACAACTCGCAGCAAACCTTAAAAAATCCGGACTGGCGCCGATCTATCTGATCAGCGGCGATGAACCGCTGCAAGTGATGGAATGCGCGGATACGATACGTCATCATGCCCGGCAGCAGGGTTTTGCAGAACGGATTGTCTTTGATGTGGCGGGCGGATTTGACTGGAGTTCACTGCTGAGTGAAGTTGCAACGATCTCGCTGTTCTCCTCGAAACGACTGCTTGAATTACGTATGGGTAGCGCAAAACCCGGCAAGGAAGGCGGCAGTATACTGACAAAATATGCAGTAAATACATCAATAGATAATGTATTGATCATCACTGCGGAACGCCTCGACAAACAGGCACAACAAACCAAATGGTATGGTGCACTCGATAAGGCCGGGATCACGGTCCAGATCAGGCCGGTGGAAGCAGGACAATTGCCGGACTGGATTAAACAGCGGGTTGCGATGCAGGGCAAACAGATAGGCATCGCCGCAGCAACCCTCGTTGCGGATCGTATCGAAGGCAATTTGCTCGCTGCAAAACAGGAAATAGATAAATTATGCCTGTTGATTAATAAATCCGAAATTACCACGGATGATGTGCTGGCAGCGGTATCAGATTCCACCCGATTCAATGTATTTGAATTGATTGAGACAGCATTGACTGCCAATACAACAAGAACCATACGCATGTTGAATGGTTTGCGTTGTGAGGGCGTGGAACCCGGTAATATCTACGGGATCCTGATGTGGGAATTAAGGCAGCTGTGCTCCATGGCTTATCTGGTAAAAACCGGGGTTCCTCTTGAAAAGGCATTTACCGAATACCGCATATGGGACAACGGCCGCAAGCAGGCCATAAAAAACTGCTTATGCCGGCACCGTATTGATGACCTGTACCGGTTGTTGCGATTTGCCGTGCAGATAGACAGAAAAATAAAAAGTTCTGACCGGATAATTGTCTGGGATATATTGCAGGCCTTGCTGCTGACTATGACTGGCCACCCAGTCATGAAATATGAATATGAATTTGTCTGATTAAGGTACTGGCCAAAAAATTATTACGGATGGACATCAAACATTATATCTATGAAACCGGGAAGCGGGCGCGTAACGCCGCCCGTATTATGGCGCGTACTGAAACTGCTATTAAAAATGCAGTTCTCGAAAAAATTGCCAACATCATCCTGGATCGGCAACAGTCTTTGCTGGATGCAAACCAGCTCGATATACACACCGCCACAGAAAGTGGCCTGGACATGGCATTACTTGATCGGCTGGAACTGACGCCGGAGCGTATAGATGCTATGGCGGACGGACTGCGGCAAGTTGTAAAACTGGAAGACCCCATCGGCAACATAACTGAAATGAAACAGCAACCCAGCGGTATCAAGGTCGGGCAAATGCGCGTGCCTCTGGGCGTGGTCGGCATCATTTATGAATCCAGGCCCA
>MGYU01000093.1 GCA_001801885.1 Gammaproteobacteria bacterium RIFCSPLOWO2_12_47_11 | reverse complement strand
GCTCTATGCCCAACTCCCGGCACAGTTGATCGAATTCATGGTTGCCGCTGGGTTCGCGTTCCTTGCTGGCAAACAGACGGTCCGTGAACTCTTTGCCGTTGTCGGTCAACAGCTTGTTGATCCTGATCGGACAGGCCTTGTGCAACGCCTTGAGGAAGGCCTGTGCACTGGCGGCGGTCTTGTTGGACTTGAGCTGCACAAACACCCAACGCGTGGCCCTGTCGATGGCCACGAATAGGTAGCGCCGGCTGCTCTCATCCTGCATCTGGGGCAGGTACTTCACGTCCATGTGCACGTAGCCTGGCTCGTAGCTCTTGAAGGTCTTGTAGGCCAGCGCAGGCTGCTGGGGCTTTAGAGCATTGAGGTTGCCCGCTCCATGGCGGCGCAAGCACCTGTCCAGCCCGGAGCGCGAGACATGGGGACAGATGAACTCCCGTGTCACGGCCAGCAGGTCATCCAAAGGCAGCAGCAAGGTACGCCGCAAGTGAACCACCACTGTTTCTTGTGCTGGCGTAAGCACGGTCTGCAGGTGGTGGGCAGTGTGAGAGCGGTCTGCAAAGACGGAACGCTTCTTCCACTTGTAGACCGTCTGCTCAGTGATCCCAAAGCGCTGGGCCAGGACGCTGGCTGGTTCATTGCTGGCTGCGATCTCGGCGCGCACGGCGGGCGTGGTGCGGGCGTTCTTGTGCAGGGCTATCAACATGGCTTCACTCCCTGGGTGGATTGCAAGGACTCTATCAACTCCTTTAGAACCGCTCGCGCCATGAAGAGTGGATAGCGTTTGGAGTCTATGCAATCGTCCGGGATGTGACATCTACGTACTTGCACTGGGCGACTATCAATTTTGGTAAACCGCACCGGTGTGCTCAAGTAGGGACATTGGGGAACCGGAGGAGTCAAAAATAGGGGTGCAAGGGATGCCCCAATAATCGCAAACAGGGCAATTGCGAGGGCGACGGCGAGGATGCGGCGATTCATTGATGAGGTCTGACGAGGCTGAAATAGACTGATTCCACATTGCTACCGATGGCATTTGGCACACCGCATCTGACGATGCACACAGCTTTATGCGGTCAACGACGGCCAAGCAGCAAAACCAATTCATGAATCTCTCGAAGCGCATCGAATTCTCTCTAACGCTCTGAGTTCAGCCGCCGCGTAGCAGTCGGCTGCGACGAACAGTGAGACCCGAAGGCCAAAAGGGAGCACCCTGAATTGGAGAAGGGCGCAGCCCACGCAAAAGCGCTGGGCACCGAAGGGTGCACGGCGCTGCCATTTTAATAGCTGGCAGCGCCTGCTGCACAGGCGCCAGAGGCCAAAAAGCCTGAAACCGACGAAGCGAACGCAGGCGAAGCCCAGCAGAGCGCCAAAACCCCCAAGGAGAAACCTTTGAGAAGGGCGAAGCGCTGGAATTAATAGCGGCCTGCATATGCGAGTCAGGTTGAGCGACCTGTTATGTTTTAGATTTTATAATTTCGCAGGAACGAAATATTTTATCTTCCTTTAATTTATTAGTTATATCAACGGCAAGAGCTTCACCACGCTCTTTTATTGAAATAGCAGTTCCACCGCGATAAAAATTAGTATCTGCTCTCCACACCGCTTTATTGGTTTGCACGTCAACTAATTTGACATTATAGATTGCATGAAAAATGCCGTATTCATTTCTTGTTCCACCATTTCGGCGAACACTCATAATAGTATCGGCTTTAAACATTTTCATTTTATTGAGATGAATTTTCTCATCCAGCTCTAATGAAGAAATTCTGCTCACCTCTAAAGCGGCACCGCAATCTCTTGCAATAGCACCCAGCTTTGCTTGGAAGGAATCGAAAAAATCTTTCCCAAATTCACTACCTACATCGGTCAGTACAAAAATACGTTTTGGCTCTTTATTGTAATTTTCCGCCTTATTGGAAGCGATTGTTGTTGGCGCAACACAGGCGCTAAGAAGTACAGAAACGATAAATATCAAAAGTGTATTGCGACCAGTGTTCATAGACTCCCCATATTTCGGATGACGATATTACTTTAATAAAACATAACGTTTGAATTCAGCCGCCGCTTTCAGCGGTCGGTTGAAGTGATTGGTTAGGCCATAACCCTATCTCAAGTAGCAATTTCTTGTATTCTTCATTCTTGACCGCTACTTGCCGCGCTTTTTTAACAAAATGATTATGTAATCTATCAAGATCAACAGCGAAGTTTTCTTTATCTTCATATTTGTCAGACAACATTTTTCCAACTTGTTTAAGTATAAATAGCGTCAAATAAAGAAATGCATATACATGTGCTCGATGATCCTGCTCATCATCTATGAAGTTCACAAACATTCCAACAGTATCTTTATCTAAATCGACAACCTGAGAATGCCTTTTGTAATACAATGGATTCGTGTGCATAAAATCATCATTAATATTCTTCAATACATTCTGTATTTCAGACGAACTAGGCAAACTGGTTGAGACTAGGTTTTTCCCTTGATAAATTTTTTGATAATTCTTCCAATTGTCTTGATGTAGTTTCCAGACATCAAAATTGTTTAAATCATCTAGCCACTTCCCCATGATTAAAGCAGACTCGATTGCAGGTCTTAGTAGCACCCAAGACTGATAAGATTGAAATACAGAGATACATTGAAAAGCATTTCTATACTGTTTGATCTTCCCCCGAAATAGTAGACACCAAGTTAAGAGTGATATTCTTAACAACGAGAGGTGTTTCAATGACAAAGCAACGCAAGCGACATACAGCAGAATTCAAGCAAGACGCAGTGCGTCTGGTCACCGAACAAGGGTATAGTTTTGCCGAAGCTGGGCGGAGTCTGGGCATCAATGGGAATATGGTCAGCCGTTGGCATCGGGAATTGACGACCCATAGTGATACAGCGTTCCCCGGGAATGGCAAGCTGAGTCCTGAGCAGCACCGGATCCGGGAGTTGGAGCGCCAGGTCCAGCGTCTGGAAATGGAGAAAGCTATTTTAAAAAAAGCGACGGTGTTCTTCGCCAAGGAAAGCCGATGAGGTACCCGTTTATTGAACGCCATGAGTCGGTCTGGCCGGTCATTCGGATGTGTGACGTGTTGGACGTATCCACGCAAGGCTATTATGCCTGGCGGGGGCGTGAGCCAAGTCAACTGGCGTTATTGAATGCGGCACTGGATGAGGCGATAGCGCGGATTTACTGGCAGCACAAAGGCCGGTACGGCGCACCCCGGATCTGGGAGGAGTTACAGGCGCAGGGCATGTGTTGCAGTGAGAACCGTGTCGCCCGGCGGATGCAGGTGATGGGCCTGAAAGCGATACAGGCAAAGAAGTTCAAGGTCACCACGGACAGTGAACATGCCAAGCCGGTGGCGCCGGATTTAGTGCAACAGGATTTTACCGCATCCGGCCCCAACGAGAAGTGGGTAAGCGATATTACCTATGTCTGGACGGGCGATGGCTGGTTGTATCTGGCGGTAGTGATGGACCTGTACTCGCGAGCGATTATCGGCTGGTCATTGCAATCACGGATGACGCAACAACTGGTTTGTGATGCGCTGACCATGGCCATGTTCCGGCGAGGCTTTCCGAAAGAGGTCATTGTGCATTCAGACCGCGGCAGCCAGTACTGTTCCAAACGTTATCAGAAATTGTTGCAGCATAATAAACTGTTATGCAGTATGGGTCGTACGGGGTGTTGTTATGATAATGCAGCGATGGAAAGTTTCTTTCACAGTTTGAAGGTCGAGCTCATTCATCGTGAATCGTACACCACCCGGTACCGGGCCAGACAATCGATCTTTGAGTACATTGAGGTCTATTACAATCGTCAACGGCGGCATTCCGCCATTGGCTATCAGATACCGATGGTATTTGATGATAAACAAAAACGTGCTTAACTGACTGTCTACTTTTATGGGGGAGGATCAGTCTTTGCATAATCATTAACAGAGGAATAAGGCCGATAAGAGTTTTCCCATTCTTCATATGTTTAGTTGATACGGTTTTTGCAAATGCGTCAAAATATTCGTCAGTAACTCCAAAAGCGGCAAACTCATCTTTATAGTTAAACAGGAATACCTCTCCGTTAAGGTGTAATACTGAGCGGTATTCAATAAGTTGATTGCTCATATGATTTTGATGGCCTAACAGTGGATTACCGAGACTTCCGATATCCCCAAAAGTGTGGGTTCCCGATAACACCATAATTAAGGGATTTGATTTGAGTATTCATCCTGATAATTCCCCATCCATTTACATGAGAGATGTGAATATTAAAAAAGTAGCTTATGGATCACCACCCGTCAATATCTATTAAATAAGGATGGTTAATCAATTAATATGGTCGGAGTGATTTAAAATTAACCGGTCAAAAATAAATCACTCCGGTCCCTTTACTCGTCCCTTTTGAATGGCAAATCCTTTGAGTTGATCAATATCAAACCGGCCCTCAGGTTCAACACCGAGCCATTCAAAAATAAGCTTGGCACATCCCTGCTTTATCTTTACAAATATTTGATGCATTAGCTCGTAGCTAATTTCGATTTGCTCATCTACAGCGAAACAATCCTTGAGGACCACAAGCTTTACGTGCCACTCGGGTGTAAAAACTCCCTTAGTATGAAGTATCGAGTTACGAATGCACCTAAGGTCACTCATGATGTCACTCGTGACATTTTTCGCATCTATTCCAGCAGCTGTTGCGAGCCTTAGTCGTATTTCATCTTCCCAATATGTGTAAATGAATACAATAACGGAATAGGATAGCTGCCGTTGATTGATACCGCTGGGAGAATTTTCTTCTATGAATTTTTCTGCTGTGATTATTCGTGAATGAACAACATCTGGACTTTGTGGATCTTCGAAGCTCTGATGGGTGATGACCAGATCTCCTTTTGCATCCTTCTTCCGAGACTGCGCTCTTAGTACCCGCGCAACCTGCCTTTCCATTTGTATCTTAGCGCCAGAAAATCCGGCTATTGAATTCATGTACACTCCGACTTGCAGGTTCACAAAGTCGATAAATTCCTTAACAACGTCGTCATATTCCACGGTACTAAGTGCCTAACGATTGAGTAGAGGTGTGTGTTGTTTACGCACCTCGAACAACTTGTTATAGGGCGAATATAAGTCGTAATCCATTTTCAACCTCTTTCATTTTTACTCCAGGTAAATTGCCAACCCTTTTTGTAAGAAATGATTTATCAAGAGTAATAATTTGTGAGATGTTGATTACTGATTCTCGTCCTAAACCTGCACTGCGTTTCGAAAGGGATACATTACCTGGAGCATTTACCAATGTTATATTTGAAGTGATTACAGCTGCGATCACTGTTCGGATACGACTCCGATTGAATTCATCAGCTTGAATAATCAGGACTGGACGTCTGAATCCTGGCTCAGAACCTGAGGGCTCGGGGAGGTTGGCCCACCAGATTTCTCCTCGCCTCATTACCACTTTTCTTTATTCAAAGATTGCGTTTGCAGAGCCATCAAATGGGGATCAAGTTCCGAGAGTGACTCATCTTTGGAGTAGATCTCGTCAAGCTTTTCGGTGAGATTTTCTCGACCGTAGTGTTCGACGAAATCATGGACTGCTTTCGAATATAATTCACTACGGGAAACGCCAAGTTTTTTTGCCGTTTTTTCGGCCTTTTTGAAAATCTCATCGGGGATGGATATTGCCGTTTTCATGATATAGAGTATAACTACGGTTATACCACACGTCAAGCGCTATAACATTTAAACTCAGCCGGTGTTTTTAGCGCTCGGCTGCGGTTTCTTGTTAGAAGTCCCTTGTTGTAACCTTTCGGACAACCACACTTTAATAATAGATTGTCTGGTTACACCAAGTCGTGATGCTTCTTTATCGAGAGAATCGATCATCCATTTAGGAAAATCAACATTGACCCTTTTTTGCGCTTGTAAAGGCCTTCTTGCCTTGGAAATATCCAATTCTTTGGATATATCCTTACCTTCATCAAATTTTTTATCCAGGCTTTTAGCTTTCATATAAATCTACCTCTTCAATTCTAGATCTTCTGACAGAAATAATTCTAATATTGTGATTTCGATATGTAACAATAGCTGACCAATGCTTTGTGCCTGTTTTCCCAATAACCAAATACCTGGGTTCATCTTCAGTTTTGGCAGGAATTTCAAGGGTATCTGGATCGTCCCATAGCGATTGGGCCTCTACAAAATCTATACCATGTTTTTCCTTGTTTCTGGTGCTTTTTTCAGGGTCAAATTCAAATTGATACATGGTATAAAAAATATACCATTATTATATAAAAAGCAAGGGGCGAAAATCAGGGACTTCTAACGACTAGCCTCAGTTGCGGCGAGGCGCAGGCGAGCCGTCAACTGCAGGCATTTGTTAACTATCATGCTCAATTTTAGATTTTAAAAATTCTACTAATTTTATTGCAGATTCGGTTCCTTTCTTGACATCTTCCTGATCTACGCTATTACCATCTATATTTCCATGTACTAAATCATTTCTAATTCTTCTTAATGTATCGACATTGTTAACTGCAGACGATATTTTAGTAAATTCTGTTTTTGTAAGTGACAAAGGCAGTATGACATTTAGTAAATTATTGAATGTCAATTCATCTTTAATTTTCTTAATTTTACTACTGCTATAACCCTGTATTTTTAGAACGCTTAATCCATACTTTCGAAGCAATGCCTCTGAAATAATTGAAGCTTCAATTGCAGCGGTTTTCGCATCAAATAAATAAGCTTTATTTCTCATTTTATATAGTTCTAAAAGCTCATCTTTTGGATAATTATTGTTATCAATAGCATCCTGCAATTTCTGCCACTTACGGAGTGTCATTAATTGGTTTGACTTATATAAAGGATTAATTTTTCGGGAAGAAGGTATTTTCGGTTGAAATGTTCCTGACTCATTACCTGGAACTAAACTCCAGGTGACTTTATCCATTCCAAAACTGCCACCGAAAAATTCATATTCAGTAATTTTCCTCATCCAGTACATATATTTTAATGCACCAGCAGATAATAATGCTGATTCAAATATATCCATTGCTTCAGAATAAATAGAGTAAATTCGCTTTGCGGCAGATGAGTTTGATGTCTTGGATTTAATCCCTCTTACTAAATCAGATGGCGCTCGTTCAAATTCTATCTCCATTCTTCCACTTGGTATGGGGTCTAATTTTCTTTTTAGTTTAAATGTGCCTATATTTCTTTTATCAATAAAAAAGGCTACTTTTGCATCCTGTACAGGAATTATTAGAGGGGTTTTTAAATCTTCATCATTCCACTCAGGCACTCCAAATGGATAATAATCAGCACCACGTTTTATTATCAACTTGGCCATATTGATAGTTAACAGTGGATTACCGAGACTCCCGATAACCCCAATAGGGCGGGTTCCCGATAACACCATAATTAAGGAATTTGATTTGAGTATTCATCCTGATAATTCCCCATCCATTTTTAGGAGAGATGTAGCTATTAAAAAAGTAGCTTATGGATCACCACCCGTCAATATCTATTCTATTAAATAAGGATGGTTAATGACTGGATTCCCAATCAAGTTGGGAATGACGGAAAATGTACTGGATACTGGTCGCTACGGACTTCCTGTCCTCGGCTTTGGCATCCTGCGTCGCTCTACCGCCTATATCCATATAGGCGTCTCGCGACATTTCCCACTTCCTGTAGGTCGCATTCGCCAGCATGACGGACCTAAGGAATCACGCCTGCTTGTATTCTGATTTCTGACTCCTGTCTTCTGAATACTCACCCCTGATAAATATTCAACTTCCCTTCATGCAACTCGTAGATCTTGTCCATCTTGCGGGCAAGGGCCAGGTTATGCGTCACCATGATGAGACTCGTACCATAATCCTGGTTGAGCTCCAGCATAATATTGAATA
>MGYU01000092.1:2662-6093 GCA_001801885.1 Gammaproteobacteria bacterium RIFCSPLOWO2_12_47_11 | reverse complement strand
ACCTGTCATTATTGGTTTTGCTTTTTATACCATCATCAGTCTCGGTCTCCTGCTTTTCGGACATCTCGCCTGGTATTTTGATTGGCAGGGAACTAAAACCGGTTCCTCAACATCCGGTCTGATTTTTATATTTCTTCCTTTGTATGCAGTTATACTGGGTGGTATTGGTTATTTGTTCGGCTGGCTGGCCGGTACAGCGATAAACAGATTACGGAGAAAAACATGAAATACGAAGGCAGTTGTCATTGCGGGAAAATTGCTTACGAAGTTGAAGGTGAAATCGATTCATTGCTGGAATGTAACTGTTCGATTTGCAGCAAGCGTGGATATTTATTGTGGTTTCTGCCGCGTGATGCAGTCCGTCTGAAAATGCCAGAATCCGAACTGAGCACATACCGGTTCAACAAAAAAATGATCAAACATCATTTCTGTCCCGTTTGCGGTTGTGCGCCGTTAGGTTTTGGTTTGGACGGGAAGGGGAACGAAATGGCCGCCATCAATGCACGTTGCATTAATAATATTGATCTCTCCCAATTCAAGATAAATTTCTACGACGGGCGATCATTATAATCGTAATTCGTTATTCCGGGCTTGAGACTGCAATCAATATTGCTCTTTTGATCTCCTATAATTATTGAATATGAAACCGGAAATGTTATACGCAGAATGGCGTCCTCCTGAAGATGTTCCGGCGGAGCCTGCACCCCAGGAATTTCCACCGGAATATCCCGAAGGATTGCCACTCACACCCGAAGAAGAACCTCCCGCGCCAGAAGAACCTCCCATCCCGCCCATCCCGGATGTTCACTAATTCGTCATTCCGGGCATGCGAATTATGTACATGATGTACTGTATGTCGCGAGCGCAGGACGACATACAGGGATGTATTAGTGTCGCGAGAAGCAGGATGCTGAAAGCGACTGCGCAGGAGCGACCCAAATACCAGCTACCAGCTACCAGATACCAGATACCAGATACCAGATACCAGATACCAGATACTAGCCTCTTAACCTCTGCCCCTGTTTTAACTAGCCATCTCCTCCATACCGAATTAACATATCCCGGTCAAAGCGGAGGCAATGCAATGAATGCATCTTTCAAGGGGAAAGTGGCGCAGGAGATCAGCGACTGGGAAAACACCGGACTGATCAATGCGGAACAGGCGGCACTGCTGCATCAACGTTACGATCCCGTACCATTCCAGGGTGCAATCTTCCTGAAGTGGTTGGGTCTGTTCGCCATCTTCATGCTGGCCATGGCCGTACTCGGATTCATCGGCACGGTCCTCGCCATGGCCTCACCCACATTCGCCACCTTATGTTTAATGGCCTTGTCCGCGGTGGTGATGTATTTTGGCGCCAGACTCGCCGCACATCAGGCCCAAAAACATCCTTTCACCGGTCAGGCATTACTTACCATCGGGCTGCTCGGCCTTTACGCGAGTCTTTCTACTATTTATCTCATCAGCGATGGTGATCAATATTCCAATGTCTTCGGCTGGTTTATGTTAATCACCAGCGCCGCCGCGTTTCTCACGGCCTATCATTTCCATTTGCGCTGGCCGTTGTTACTCGCCTTGCTCATGTTCTTTCATGGTGTCGGCAGCATGTCGGAATACTGGGGACATGGCGCCTATATCCTCAGTGTGCAGGATCCGCGCAGCATGTCAGTTATTGCCCTGATCACTCTCGTTCTCGGTTACTGGCACGAACACAAACTCGAATCTGAAAAACTCCAGAAATGCATCGGCTTCGGTCATCTCTATATCATCTTCGGACTGTTGTATTTCAATATGTCGCTGTGGCTGCTGAGCCTGGATTTTTACGGTTACTATTATGAAAATGCAAACGAAGCAAAAGATGCAATCCTGCTGTGGGTAATCCTGTTCACCATCGGCTGCATTGAGCAAATTGTTGCCGGTGCGCGATTGAAAGACGCACGCTTCACCGGTTTCGGCATCGTGTTCCTCGGCATCAATCTCTACACACGCTTCTACGAACACTTCTGGGACGATCTCTCCAAAGCCACGTTCTTCACACTGGCAGGCATCGCCGGACTGGTGCTGGCGTTTATTTTTGAAAAGCAACTCAAACCTGTAATAGCTCCAACATTAAATCCCTCCCCCTTAAAGGGGGAGGGCGTGGGTGGGGGTGAAATGTGAAACAAGTAAATTCATCATTCTATCCCCTCCCCCTAATCCCCTCCCGCAAGGGGAGGGGGGAACAATTATTGAGTTCATCATTAAATCCCTTCCCCTCGACGGGGGACGACTGCATGGAAGCAGGCGGTAGAGCGACGCAGGAAGCCAAAGCCGAGGGTTAGGGTGGAAATGAATGAAAGTGAAAGGTAAAACTTTATGACACCGGAACGTTTCAATCACAAAATGCAGTCGGAGTTAAACCGTCTCCTGCGCGAAGAAGTCATTACAGAAGCCACCTATGAAAAACTGATCGCGCGTTACCCCACCACTGAATGGGACTGGACATCCCTCGGCCGCTGGTTCGGTTTGTTCGGCGCCATCAGTCTCGCCACAGGCATTGTGTTCTTCGCAAAAGAACTCTTTGAATTCACCGCCGTAAAACTCGCGTGGCTGCTCGGCATCGTCATGCTCGCGTTCTTTGCCGGTGGCTTCAAACTGCGCAACACGCAATTCAACATGACGCGCCGTTCCCTCGAACTCTGCGGCGCATTCGTACTTATCGGGCTTACCTTCACGCTGGGTTATATCTTTTCCACCGGTTCCGGCAACTGGCCCGCGTTATTACTGATCGATCTCATCATTCTCATCCCGCTTGCGTATGCATTACATAATGTATTGATCCTGATTCTTTCCGCCGTCGTGTTCTTCTGCTGGTTTGGCGGTTTCACCGGTTATGATTCCGGCTGGGGCGCCTACTGGTTCGGCATGAACTATCCGCTGCGTTTCCTGCTGGCGGCGGGTGTCATCATTTGCATTGGGCTGTTGCACCGTGTGAATGAACGCAACCTGTTATCGAACTTCCGCGACTTTTACAAAGTCTGGCTTTCCGCCGGCATCTACTTTGCCGAAATGGCCCTGTGGCTGCTCTCGCTGTTTGGCAATTTCAACCTGGAAGAAAGCTGGTGGCACAGAGAAACCGCTGCAGAACTCCTGTTGTTCAATCTGATGTGGGCAGGCGGCAACATTGCGCTCATCGTCCTCGGCACCAAATACATGATGCGCATGCTGCGCGGTTATGGCATCACGTTCCTGATCATCCAGGGCTATACATTATATTTCTGGCATATCGCCGGAGAACTCGGCATTGTGCTGGGCGCCGCCGTCGCAGGTGGTTCTGCATTGTGGTTGGTATTCTGGTTTGAAAAACAGAGGAAGGAGAAGCAGGTTGAGGCATAAGCGTATTCGTCTTTCCGTGCGAGGGTTATTTACAGGAGGTACGGTATGTCGCGAG
>MGYU01000092.1:0-2652 GCA_001801885.1 Gammaproteobacteria bacterium RIFCSPLOWO2_12_47_11 | reverse complement strand
TGTCGCGAGCGCAGGAGCGACCCGAGAAGTGGCACGATGTATAGGAAATACAAGTGTCGCAGGTGCAGGACGCACAAGAGCGACCATGGATGTGCCGTTTACGGAGCTAAGGACGTAATCCAGATCAATTAACTCATGTTTAATATAAGGAATACACTGCCGCACAAATCAGACATCTGTCGATCAATTCAAGCCGCCTTGTGAATCGTGATTTCCACATGTTGCCCAACACGGGCCAGCATGTTGATTAATTTATCAACGGAGAACAAATCAATCTTGCCCTGGTAGATTTCACTGATGCGGGGTTGGGCGACATGAAAACGTTCTGCGGCTTCTTCCTGGGTGATGCCTTCGGATTCAATATATGCCTTTATCGCCGCCATCAGTTTGGAACGCACCAGCAGATTCTCGGCCTCGGCCTGTTCAAAGCCCAGGTCGGCAAACACATTGCCGGAAGATTTGATAATTCGTTTGCCTTTTTTGCTCATGACTGCATCTCCTGAAGGAGTTTTAAACGGCCCCTGGCCAGTTCAATGTCCTTCCTGGGCGTTTTCTGTGTTTTCTTTTGAAATGCATGCAACACATATACAGTTTCATGCAGCTTGGTAATATATCACCCGGAATTCACCATCATGATGAATCCTGATTTCCCGGACACCGGAGCCAATAATACTCATTGGCTTCCAATCCGACGGCTCAAATCCGAGTTGAACCTGGCTGAGTTGGTAGCCAGCTTCCCTTTTTGCCTTCTCCGGAAATTCACGCAGATTATCCAGAGAACTCCCTGTAAATTTCAATGGCTTCATGGATGAAGTTTATACAAAATTCCGTATAATTTAAAGTAGCATTATTAGAACCTATCTCAAAATTTGGTAGTGGCCCAGTTTGAAATCTGCAAGCTTATTCCTGTCATTTCGAAGGAACAAAGTGACTGAGAAATCTCGTTTTTTTGATGCAGAAAGATTTCTCGCTGTCGCTCGAAATGACAAATTGAGCCACTACCTAAAAATTAACTGGATTTCAATATATAGCACTAAGTGCTATACTATATGAACCGCAAAACCAAGGGAGTGGGTATGCTCATCTTTAAAACCAAATGGTTCCATAAATGGGCAGCTAGAGAAGGGATCAGCGACAGGATTCTGGAAAATGCCATTACAGAGATGAATCAAGGCCTGATTGACGCAAACCTGGGCGGCAATGTTTATAAAAAGAGGATTGGCCTTTCCGGGCGTGGTAAAAGTAGCAGTATCAGAACGTTGCTTGCGTTCGAGGAAGGAGAACGCGCATTTTTTATTTATGGTTTCGCCAAGAATGAGCGAGACAATATAAACGAGCAAGAACTCAAGGCATTGAAAGTCTACGCAAGAGAATTACTCGGCTATAGCAACGTTGCACTCGAAAAAGCAATCAAGACAAAGATATTAATCAAGGTAAACAGCAATGAGCCGTAAATCGATATTAAAAGTAGTACACGAAGGCGCCAAAGATCTGCACAAGGTTGGTCTTATGGATGAGGTCACCATGCGTGAATTCGACGCAATGTGTTTGCCGCCAGTCAAGGAATATACTGCTGTACAAATCAAGCGTCTGCGCATGAAGCACAAGGCCAGTCAGGCGGTATTCGCCGCTTACCTCAACACAAGTAAATCCACAGTACAAAAGTGGGAGCAGGGCCAGAAAAAACCCAATGGTCCTTCATTAAAACTGTTGAATCTGGTGGAGAAAAAAGGCCTGGAAGCTTTAAGTTAATTGGTCAGGGATACACTAATCTATTTCAAAATTAATACCCTCTCAAAATATTTGTCATTCTATACGCCATTGACGTATAATCTGGCGGCAATACAAGGAAAAGGATTTCATGGTTATTATCGAAACCTCAATATTCACTAAACTGATTCAGGAATTAATTTGTGATGAGAGTTATCTGGAACTGCAATCGAACCTGGTTAACAACCCTGCAATGGGAGATCTAATCCCGGGCGGCGGGGGTTTACGCAAGGTCCGTTGGAAGTCTGATACGAAAGGGAAGCGTGGTGGCTTGAGAATTATTTACTATTGGCTTGTGCGGGATGAGCAAATTTTGATGCTATATGTTTATGCCAAATCAAAACAGGATAATTTGAGCAAATCTCAACTTGTCCTGTTAAGAGAGATAGTTGAAAGGTGGAAAGATGGAAAAAAAGAAGTTTGAAGAATTATACGCAAGCGTGAAAGAGATGGACGAAATTCTCAAAGGCAGGAAACGCCCTTCGCGCAAGTTTGTATTCAAAGAGCCCAAAGTGAAAAATATCCGTGAGCAGACCGGTCTGTCACAAACAGATTTTGCTCATTTGATCGGTGTAAGCAGGCGAACACTGGAGAACTGGGAGCAGGGGCGCCGCAGCCCGACCGGGCCTGCCCGGGCATTATTGAAGATCGTGGAAACTGATCCAGAAGGCGCATTACGTGCATTGCATGAATAAAACATCAGTAACAGTAATAGAAATTGGCTTTGCCCCTTTAATTATCTGACTGTATAACTAACTGATAATAAAAAATATTTTAATAGTGTAAATTCAAGCCACGTCCAATCAGACAGGACATTTTACGAAAAAAATAAACCGCTTGCCCTGTTCACCTGGCGGCTGAATCCGCAAACACGCAAGTTCT
>MGYU01000091.1 GCA_001801885.1 Gammaproteobacteria bacterium RIFCSPLOWO2_12_47_11 | reverse complement strand
CAGATCAGTACCGCTGCCCATAATCAGGAATGAAGTGGCATCAAATGAGTTGATTTGTCCAACACCATTGGCATTTGCATCCGCGTTGATATACAAATCCTGGTTTACCGTCAGGGTATGAGCTGCTGTGTTCGTATCATCACCGATAAGAACACCATTGACGGTCGCGCCGTTGCCGTTGGCGATCAGTGAAATCGATGCCGCATCTATTGTGTCGGCAAGATTATCGATATCAATAACCAAATCAGCTGCAACCTCAATTGCATTGACCGTGATATTGGTATTGTCCCCCAAGGTCGTGGGATCACCATCTGCACCAGCAGTTGATGCCTGGCCGATGATGACGTTGCCGCTGGTCTCGAACCGATCGAGTTCGGCCTGGGTGAGCTCGGCCGCACTGCCGAGACTTAACAGATCTTCTCCAGTACCGCTAACCACATAACTGACGGTGATATTCCCGGTCCCGGCATCTACCGTGCCACCCAAAGCAGTATCTTCCGCGATGAGTGTAATATCACCGCCGCCCGAGGTGATTGATTTGGTGGCGGCGAGTGTCAGATTGCCTGCGGTGGCATCGGCATCGGTCGCGTGGGGGGAGTTGGCTTCAAGATGAATATTTGCACCATTGGTAATAATGCTCTCGTTAACTGCGATATCCCCACCCGCCTGCATGACTAAAAATTCACCACCAGTCTGGTTGGTCAAATTGAGCTCTGCGCTAACAGTAATATTATTATGTGCTTGGAGTATAATATTGCCTGTGATAGCTTCCAGCGCCGCATCAGAGATATTCCACGGTTCGGCGGCCGGTGTATCCGCAAATAAAATGGTACCGCCACTGGCGCCATCAGTGTCGTCAGCACTGATCAAAATATCATCCGGATCAAACAGGACTGTACCGTCTGCTCCATTCGTGGCAGATAAATTGACGGTGCCATCAAAGGCCAGATTCTGTTTGCCTGAAATCTCGACAAAGCCACCGTCACCGGAATTCTGTCCACCCTGGGCACTGACTGCGCCGTAAAAACCTGTAACCTCGTCTGACCAGACGATGACCTTGCCACCGTCTCCATTATTAACAGCATCCGCCGTGATGCTGGCGCCTTCGGCCACATAGGTGCGTGATGCATTTTGAATATCAGGATTCTTGCCCTGGAAATCACCACCGACTAAAACTTCACCGCCGCCGAGTGCGCCGGAGACATCGATGGAGGCCATATCCAATAAACCAACCTTGTCGCCAAGGACGTGGACTGTGCCACCCGTGCCACCGGATGGGCCATCTTCAATGGCCGGTGCGATCGCGCTGAGATGCGCATTAGCGCTGATGATTGTTGTGTCCGTGGCTTCGAGTTTGATTGTGCCGCCATTACCGCCGGTGGAATTTGCACTGAGCGTACCGGTGTTGGTGATATTCGTGCCGGTGATTGCTATCGTGCCGCCGTTGCTGGTGTTATCGCCCGCATCGACATTGATCGTGCCGGTATTCAATACGGATGAACCTGCACCTGTACCCACCAGGCGGACCACACCGCCTTCATTATCTATACGTCCCGCCTTGATCACCCCTTCATTATTGACGACGTTCGAAAAGACTTCGGCGGCCGCACTGCCCGCCATTAATACCGTACCGCCTTCGGCCTCTATCGTGCCGGAATTCTTGACGGCGGAATCCAGTGCCTGCGCGTTCTGCAGGACCGCTTTATCAACGGTAAACTGCATGAGGCCATCCCCATCGAAATCCATCGTCACCTGGTTGCCGGCAACGAGATTCACCTGGCCGGCATGGGCGAGAATGACACCTTCATTCCTGACTGCACCACCAATCAGGCTGACTGAACCGCCGGTGGCTGCCTCTATCACACCCTGGTTAACGACCAGCCCGCCTTCCTGACCCGCGGGTGCTGTGAATTTGTGATTGCCGGAGAAGAAATCTTCATCCGGCATATTCAGGCTGGAGGCTACAAGTGAATTAACATTAACGCTGGCAGTCGGGCTGAAAAAAATACCTGACGGATTAAGCAGAATGACATTACCGTTTGCAATAATGGAGCCGAAGATCTGGCTCGGGTTCTGATCAAAGATACGATTGAGTGCTGTGGATGTACTGGAAGGCTGATCGAACTGTACAAGCTCATGTTGCAAAATATTAAACGTGTCCCAGTTGATGGACAGGTTCCTGGATTGCTGATTGATTAAAGTGGTGCTGGCATCCGGATTGGAAATTGTACCCTGCCCGCCTGTCACTTCTCCGCCTTCCGGACCGGCCAGGGCAATGCCCGGTAAGGTGAACAGCGCCAGACTGGTTGGCAAACAGGCCGCACGGATGTAGGCCGTGACAGGTGTTAACGAGATGCTCTGCCGGTGCAGGGAGATTTTGGATTTCTCCTTAACGCCTGAAAGTTTGCGGAATTTGGTCAAGTTAGTTATTCCCCATCCTATGTCTGAATCTATTGATTGTAACCTATTCAAAAACCGGAAAACCGGCCTGGGAACTCGTGCCTGTATACCACACCAGAGATATCTAAACTGTGAGCAGCATCACAATATATATTACATTAAATAATTATAGCCGATTCACTCACCTTACCCATCACGACACAACAACCACAAGTCAGGTATATGCTACCTTCGGTCAGAAACTGTAGGTAAAATCACCCCAGATTTGCGGCCGCTTGTCATTCCCCGTCGTATCGCCACCCATTTCCCAGGCCCAGAACACCCTGGATTCAATGGTTCCTGGCAAATTAAATCGCAAGCCCAGGCCTGCGCCTTTGAGCCCATCATAACCCGCCTGATCTGATACAGTTGGATCATTAAGTCTACCGATCGCATAATCATAGAAAATACCCAGTTGCAACAACTCACCCCAGGTACGATTTTCGAAGGCGGGCCGATCCGCAATGAACGGCGCGTTAAACAACAATTCAAATGAATAGAAAAAGGCGCTGTCCCATAAAGTCTGGGCCACAGGAAATGCCCGGACATTGTCAGGACCGCCAACTGTATATTGCTCCAGTGGCACCAGTAAATCATCGGACCACTGGAATTCAGACCTGAATAATAAACTTACATTTCTCCGCACCGTTTGCAAGCGGGTATAAGTAGCAAACAATTTGGTAAATTGACCCGCAGCATTCACACTACCATCTCCACCCTTACGGCTGGGTCTTTGCCCAAATGGTTTATCCAGCGCATCTGCATTTGATCCCATGGAGTTAAAGAAGTTATTAACACCTTGATAGAGATCAAGACTCGCAAAATTAATACCGCCACCGCCTTGCCCTTCTGTAATGCCCAGGGTCCGGAAGGGATTAATCGTATCGACAGAATCGTAATCCAGGCCCAGGTTGAAGACTGATAACCTGTCTTCACTGGTCGGAACTCTGTCTGTCGTTATGACAGCTTTCTTTTTGGTGAACCCCAGATTTCCGGAGAAATTTCTGATACGGCTACGGATAAATGATTTTTCCAGCAAAAGGCCGGCATTGTCAGATTCAGACTGGATATTACTGGCCTTGAATTCCCCGCCGACATCAAACTGGTTGGTATTGTAAAACGCATTTATGGCATAGGAGCCATCTGCCAGAAAACGCTTGTAATTAAAATCTTTAACTGTATTGTTCTTGGGATTATAGGATTGCTGGATAGATAATGACAGCTTGTCGGCCCCGCCGGTCGGATTATTCCAGTCAATCACGGTGCGAAACCGGTTCTGGCCGGTTTCACGGGTACCATGATTATCTACCCGCATGGCCACATCAAAACGGGCCTCTTTCTGCACCTTGAGTACCAGATCCGCAGTACCAACTAACTGACCGGGTTGAAATACTCCAAACACTGTGAGTCCCGGGAAATCCGTCAGCCTCAAGAGCGCCGCCTCAACATCACCCTTGTGGATCGGTTGACCGATGAGATTGCCAAACGCCATCTCCAGCACTTCGGCTGAATAGATCTTATTACTTTCTGAGAGTACGCGCCCCAGCCTGCCGACATAGAGCTCCAGATCAACCACGCCGCTTTCGACAGTCTGCACGGGTATGACGACCTGGGTCAGGATCAGGCCTTTTTCACGGTAATATTTCCTGACGACATTCGCTACTTCCTGCAGTTGGCCGATGCTGAAGCCTTCAGCCGCCTGTTGCTGGATACTTTCATCCAGTATCGCCTGTACTTCTGCCAGATTGACACCATAGTCCGGCATATCCTCAGCATTCAGAAACCTGAATTGGGTGACTACGGTACAGGGACATTCATCCACATCGAAAGGCCGGTCGATAACGGCAGGAACTTCCATCACAGCAGAGGGGGGTGGTTTGGGCAGAGCCAGTTTGTCTTCCTGTTCCGGACGGACCGCACCGGGCCGGGCTGAATCAGGTAACTCGATCGGACCGGCGAGGGCAGTTCCGGCGACGAGCAAGCCCATCACCCCGGAAATGATACGAGCAAGGATACTATCCCCCATCCCCCAATGCCTGGTCACCAGTAATTATTCCACATTCATTTAATTTATATTATTCAGATAGTTATATAACCAACCCTGAATCTGATTTGCACTGCACCCAGTGCCTAGCACATACCTTTTGCAAGTTTCGTACTATATCAAGCTGAATACCAGCGAGTAAAGAATTTTTATCAAAGTAAAATAATAATTTTCTTTCTTAATTTATTGATAATTAACAAATTAAAATACACGGTTATGGTTTGTCTCTGGGTACCACAACCCATGCGTATGGCCGGTCCATTTTGTCACTGTATTTTTGATCATGGCCCCGGGTTAAAATTGGTACGTAATTTCAGGCGCCATTCTTCAATAATTTTATCATTGATATCAACAGGATAGATCTCTCCTGCCTGCTTGAAAATGGCCTGTTTCAGCTGGTTTTCAAACTGGGTTGTCAGCAGTTTGCCGATCTGGCTTTTGACCTCTTCATAACCAAGCTCCTGCCTGGGTATGATATTGCCCCGTTTGAGAATGTGGATCCCTTCCCCGGTACGGATGGGTGCGCTTGTTTTATCCGGGGCCAGTTTCAGCAGCGGTTCCTTGATTTCAGGTTTGAGTTCACTGATTTTGACCAGACCCATATAGCCACCATTGTATTTTCCGGCAGGCGGCCGTCTGGAATATTTTTCTGCGGCAGCGGAAAAGTTGATGGTATTTTTATTCAGATCGTTAATGATCGATTCTGCCTGTTTTTTCACAATTTCTGTTTCCTTCACATTACTGGCATCCTTGAATGGCAGAAAAATCTGCCAAACCTGCACCCGTTCCTCCAGTACAAATTTGTCCTTGTTTTGGTCATAGTAGGACTGTATCTGCTCTTCAGAAGGATAGTCTTCCGGGGTCCTGGAGGCAATGAGTTGTTTGAGGTATATCTCGCGGAAGATATTTTCAGACCCTCGCCGGGCAATGAACCGGTACCTCTCGTCCTGATCCACCTTGTTGGCATGGGCGGCGGAGAGTAATGATTTATTAGTGGCTTCATTTTTCACAAAATTGCTGAATGCTTCCTCGTCAGTCAGCAGGATTTTACGCTGGTTTTCATCAACCACCGAAATGATTTTTTGTATTTCACTAAAATCGAGTTTGTACGGAAAATCTTCCTGAACCTTTTTGTCAGCGGTTTTGACCTTTTCCGGAGCCACCTGTGCGGGTTGTGCAACCGGTTCAGTTTTTTTCTCGCCTGCTTCCTGCAGTCCCAAAAACTCCCGGATGGAAAAACCAGGGGCATTTTGCGAATACAGCAGCGCAAGCAGGATAACCAGGGCCGCAGTGGCCAGTAAAATCCGGTTGATAGTTTGAGGCACGTTTACAGGTCCAGGATTAATGAATCAATGTATTCATTGTAATGAATTATAGTGTGCTTGAGCAAAGCACAAATAAGGACACTCACACATGTGGGATAATCCTAACATTGCCGGGTTTTCATTGACAACCAATCTGCATGGATAAGTGTTTTTCCCTGTTATAATAATAAGGTATGATGATGACCGGATACGCTACAGGAGGACTGTGCTTGATTCCGGGCATAACCAGTTTATCACAGACCACCAGTTACTGGCTGTTTTCGTGCCGGGGAGCGCGTCGAAAACAGGGGGTGTAATATTTTTAGTTGAATTGACAAATCAGTCAGCTACTTTTCATTTGAGTGTATTATCTCTATGTGACACTTAATATTTAATTACTTTTCTTTCAACATGCACTAGCAAAGAGATGGCCCCAAAAACTACAAACCTGGCGATAGTATTTGCCGATATCAGCGGCAGTACCAAACTTTATGAAACACTGGGTGACCAGGTTGCGCGTTCAAAAGTTGCCGAAACCCTCGAGACTATCGCTAATGTCGTAAAGGCGCATAACGGGACAGTGATAAAGACCATCGGGGATGAAGTGATGTGTACCTTCCCGACGGCAGAAGAGGCGGCCAAAGCCTGTTGCGAAATGCATGAATCACTCGATGAAGTAAACAGCAATATCAAGGAAGGCACCGTCATCGCGATCCGTGTTGGTATGCATTATGGCCCGGCCATACTGGAGGGTGGTGACGTCTTTGGTGATGCAGTAAATCTGGCAGCACGCATGGCAGCCCAGGCCAAGGCCAACCAGATTATCACTACCTTCAGCACCGTAGAAATATTATCACCCCTGCTCCGGGCCAGCACCCGCTTCATCGATCATGCCCCGATCAAAGGCAAGCATGAAGAGATTGATATTTATGAAATCATCTGGCAGGAAGAAGATGTCACTCGCATGGCAACCGGCATGCTGGATGTGAAAAAAACACCGGAAGTCAGACTGCGTCTTAAATATGATAACCTCGATATCATAGTCAATAAGCAAAGGCCGAGTGTGGTCATGGGCCGAAGCAAGGATTGTGATCTGCCAGTCAACGAAAAGATGGCCTCCAGGCAGCATGTCCGGATTGAATTACGCCGCGACAAGTTCTTTATCATTGATCAAAGCACTAACGGTACGCATGTCCGGATAGAGAATGGAGACGATGCCTATCTGCGCAGGGAAGAAATGCACATTATCGGAAATGGCCAGATCAGTCTGGGCAAGGGATTTAATGAAAACCCCACTGAAATCGTCCGGTTTGTACAAGAAACCTCATAGTCATGAGTTCCAGCAACTCTAATGTTGTGCAAACCGGGAGTGACAACCAGAATGCAGTCTCCTTGTATTATTCAATCCTGTCAGGCATGAGTTATTCCTGATGAACCCCCTCAATAAAAAATCATCCACAGCCCTGTCATGGTCATCCAGTGCCATCAGTGATACCGGAAAAGTCCGCAAGCATAATGAAGACTCCATGCTGGAGCGGCCTGAAATCGGTTTGTGGGTTGTCGCGGATGGAATGGGTGGTCATGCGGCCGGCGATGTAGCCAGCCAGATGATAGTATCGACCCTGAAAAAGGTGCATGAAGGTCTCGAACTCAACCGGATTGTTAATGATATTGAAGATCGCCTGATTGAAGTCAACAAAAAACTGATCGAAAAAGCCAATCAATCTGCGCGCAAGACCACTATCGGCAGTACCGTAGTGGTCCTTCTGGCCTATGACAAATATTGTGTATACATATGGGCAGGAGACAGCCGTTTATACCGTCTGAGAAACAATCAATTCCGGCAGATTACAACAGATCATTCCCAGGTCGAGATGTATGTTGAACGCGGACTGATCTCGCGTGAAGAGGCCGCGGTTCATCCTCATGGGAATATGATTACCCGGGCTGTAGGTGCAACGGATGAATTATTCCTGGATATGGATATACAGGAAATGCAAAGCAAGGATCGTTATTTGCTCTGCAGTGATGGACTGACGAAACATGTTACAGATTTTGAAATTGAGGATATTCTGAAAGAGGGATCACATACTGAAACCTGCCAAACCCTGGTCGATCTTACCCTTGACCGGGGTGCTGGTGACAATGTCACTGTTATAGTTGTTGATATAAACTAGCACTTAATTGTGAGGAGTTTTCTGTGGCTGATTTTAAAACTACACTTGATGCCCTGGCGAAAGGTGAACTGGATGTAGAAATTCTTGTTAAACAGTTAACCAAACTGCTGGAGACATCACCCCAATATGCCACACGGATGCTGGCTCAACTCGATGAATTTTATGCTGCACAAAAGATAGGCGATCAAGCCTATGCCCGGCTGAGAGGACAAATCAATCAATACCGCCGTGTTCATGCCGCTAAAACTGAAGGTGGCGAAAGCGGTGGAAAAGATTCAACAGTGTTTGACCAGGAAGATAATGCGGTTGCACGGCAAACTGCCCACGAGAAAACACAAGCTACAACGGGATCCGGCAAGCCTGGTAACGCTGCATTTGATGTGACCGGTAGCGGCAGCGAATTCAGTGCTGTTGATGTTGATATCAGTGCAGCCAGTGACCGTGATCCTTCCACACCGACTGTTACCGCAGGGACGGGACCCACAGGCACGGCGTGGTCAGATCCCTCGGTTGCCCCCCACTACGAAGGGGGTGAAATGGGGCCCGGTTCCATAATCAAGCACCGTTTCAAGTTGCTGGAAGTTCTGGGTGTCGGAGGCATGGGCAAGGTTTATAAAGGTATCGATCTGCTCAAGGAAGAGGCAAAAGACAAAAATCCGTATGTCGCTATCAAATTATTGAATGAAGATTTCCGGGACCATCCCGAAGCCTTTATTTCCCTGCAGCGCGAGTCCAGCCGCCAGCAGAAACTGGCACATCCGAATATTGCGACAGTCTACGACTTCGACCGTATCGGTGGCCCCGGTACCCACGTATTCATCACGATGGAATTGATGGAGGGCGAGCCGCTCAATGATTACATCAAGAAGGTAGTAAGGAAACAGAATGGCCTCCCCTTCAATGAAGCCTTCCCTATCATCAAACAACTGGGTGCCGCACTCTCATACGCTCATGAGCGCCGCCTGGTACATTCCGATTTCAAACCCGGGAATGCCTTCCTCTGTACTGATGGCACAGTCAAAACACTGGACTTTGGAATCGCACGCGCAGTCAAGAACCCGGTCACGGGTGAAGCGGAAAAAACCCTTTTCGACCCCGGCAAACTGGGGGCACTTACACCGGCCTATGCCAGTCTGGAAATGCTGGAAGGTGAAGAACCGGATACCCGCGATGATACCTATGCGCTGGGTTGCGTGGCCTATGAATTGCTGACAGGCAAGCATCCCTTTAACAAGCTGCCTGCCAACAAGGCGATGGAAAACAATCTTGTTCCCGCCCCTGTCAAAGGCCTCAAGAAAAAACAGAACCGGGCATTACGCCGCGCCGTGGCCTTCCGCCGCAAGGACCGCTCCCAGAATGTTGACGATTTCATCGAAGAACTGGAAGCCCGGTACATCTGGTACAAACATCCACTGACAGTCGCTGCGGTTATCGTGTTTGCTATCGGTATCGGTGCGATTGCGCCGGTGATCAATTACTATGAGCGGCAGCAGATTAACCAGATCATCACCGACATCCAGTCCGGTGATCCGCAGATCATTGTGGATAGACTGGCTGCGATTGATCAATTCGACAAGGCCAATCAACTTGCCATTACGGATGAAGCCAGGGACGCCATTCAGAATTATTTCATGACCGAGATCAGCAAGTATATAGAAACCGGCAGGGATGATTACAATTTCCCCAAGGCTGATGAATTACTGGCCCGGGTTGCGACCTTTTATCCGGAGACCAGTTTCCTGACTGAACAAACCGAAATCGTCACCAGAAACAGAAAACTCAAACTGGCAGAACTCTATGGTGAATTCTCTGCCGCCCTGGGTGACCCAACACAGCTGGACAACACCAAGGCCATCCTTGAGACCATTAAATTGCGTATCGATCCACAGAACCCGCTATTGACTGACCCACGACCCAGCAACCAGTACCGTGTATTGGCAAATGATGCAATCAGTCTGGGCAATTACGATCAGGCGCTGGCCATGGTCAACTCCGGACTGGAGATAGCACCAGAGGACCGTCCATTGCAGGATACAAAAACCAGGATCACGCGTGCTATCGAGATTGCCGGCCTGCAACAGAAGATCGGATCTGTACAGGGACAATTAACGGCGCTGAATGATTACAAACAACACCAGACTGATATTGTCCGGCTGGCAGAATTGAACCCGGGCGATCCTGTTCTCTTATCATTGGCGTCCGGATTGAAACAGAGTCTGGATCCGGAGATTGCCACTTTGCTTTCCAGTGGCAATCGTGCGGATGCCGAGACCATGGCAACAGAATATGGGGACCTGCTCAGTGCCATGCAGCTTGGACGCGATCTTACCCAAATCAAACTGGCCCATTTGCAGGGCGAGGAACGGACCCAGGTAATACAGCAAATTGTCGCCAAGGATAATGAGCATATAGAAAAACTGCTCGCCGCGTCTGACCTTGAAGACGACAGTTGGAAATCACAACTGCTGGCCAATGTACAGGAACTGGACAGTCTTTCCGAGCAAGACCCATCGATATCCGGCAGACTGAACGAGACCCGCAACAAGATTGCCGGGCTCTATGTGGCCAAAGCAAATACCACGCTCCAGGAAGGCCGGTTTGATGCCGCCACCAGTCTCATCGATGCCGGTGAACGGTTTGCACCGGGATTAAGTGAATTATCCTCTACCCGTAACCAGATTGCCCAGGCCAGGGAGGCACAGGAACTGAAAATCAAGGTCGACGGCATGAAGGGTGATTTTAATGTCCAGATTGAAGGCAACCAGGTCGTCAAGGCGCTGGATTATTTTGACCAACTCAAGGCGCTACTGCCTGCCAATGATGTCTTTATTACCACCGATGGACCGGTCCTCCTGGCGAAGAGCTACAATACACTGGCAAAAAACCGTTTTGCGGCGAAAGACTATGCCAATGCCCTGCAGCTGGCCGATGAGGGCCTGAAATACAATCCCCAGGATAACGTCCTGCGGTCGGCCCGCAGTGAATATGTAGTTGAGGTCAACATTAAAGAACTGAATGATTTATTCAAGACCGCCATATCTTTCAACACCGAACAGGTCTTGACCAAATTTGGTGAAATTGAGAGTGGTGCCCCTGCCCGTTACAGCCAGTTCCGGCAGGAGGCCATTAACCAGTTATCACAACGTATAGAACAATACCGTACCAGTGATCTCAATACCGCAGCGACCCTGGCGCAAAATGCAGCCGCCATCTTCCGGGGTACGGTCCTGGAAACACTCAGGGATGAAATCAAACCCCAACCCTGGCCCGGGTTAAACACCGCAAGGACTGCACTCAGTGCGGGCAAATTGACAGAGGCCACCACGATACAAGCGGCGGCGGCGGCCAATTTTGCAGGGCATCCGGATTTCGTGGCTTTTTCTGATGAACTGGCCAGGAAAAAAGAAGATGCACTAAAAGAATTCCAGTCTTACCAGGCTGAAAAAGATGCGGCCGGTACAGACTTTGAGAAACTGAATGTCGCCAAACGCCTGTTATCACGGGCACTGGCCTTGTGGGCGGACAATCCTGATTACACTGCCGCAGAAGCGGAGATTGATAAATTAATTGTTGATAACCGTCCAGCGCCCACCAAGGTCATACAACGTGAAGAGGTCGACCTTGGTGCCGTAGCTACGGTGGAACCCGGCACAGTGCAGAAAGAGTGGAAACCCATTTCCAGTGGCCGGGATTGCAATGCCAATCTGGCCGGCTATGGCCGGCGGGCCAAGGCCATATGCTATGACCTTGTGAATGATGGCTGGCGCGGACCACTGATGGTAGTTGTGCCAGGTGGCGGTGATGTGCAGAAACAGTTCGCCATTGGCAAATATGAGATATCCGTGGGTGATTACAGCAAATACTGCGCCCTCACCGGTAAATGCAAACCCGTCACCGACAAGGCAAAATTCAATGATCCGCAAACCGGTGTTACCTTGAAAGAGGTACAGGATTTTGCACAGTGGTTGAGTGAACGTACCGGCAAAACATACCGGCTGCCGACCAGTACTGAATGGGCATACGCAGCCAATGCCAATGGCGAACAACCCAGAAAAGATTTCAATTGCCGCGTGGCTCTGGGTGAGAAAATTATCAAAGGCACTGGCACCGTCAGTGTCGTCTCCGGTGAGCAGAATGGCTGGGGGCTGAAAAACTACATTGGCAATGTCCAGGAATGGGTAATGGATGGGGAGGGTGTCAAGGCGCGTGGTGGTGCATTTGAAGATTCATTTTCAAATTGTGAAATTTCACTGGAACGGACCCATAGCGGTAATGCTGATGATACGACAGGTTTCCGCCTGGTACTCGAAATGGGCTAATTTCTGAACTGACAATCTGCCAACATGACTAATCAAACCCTGCGAACACTGGCAAAAGATTATGCGAATGGAACTCTCAATAAGGAAGCCTATCGCAAGAGCAGGGATGAATTGCTGGCGGGTGTATTATCGGGTGATATACCTCTGCCTGTTAACGAATACAGGCCCCCTCTCCGGGCACAGGATCTGGATTCCACTTTTGAAAAACCCTCAATTGAGCCTGTGCCTCCGCAACAGGACATGGAACCAATTACAGAATTTGTAACACCCCCTTCCAAACGGGGGCCCCCGATAATTGCGGGGAAAAGTCGCCCCGGTTCGCCTCTGAAGCACGATATAGCTCTAATCGCAGTAGTGACCATACTTTTTATTGCAGTGTTGATTGTTGTTATGTCTGTTCTCGAGGAAGACGGACAACCAACCAACCGGGACAACATCACGGATTCGGACCCGGGACAAACCCCGCCTGCACTACAAAATCAATCCGCAACCGAACTGATGGAAGAATTTCTGCAACGACGCAACTGGAGTAACGAGAGTCTTCAGCAATTCACTGCGCAATGGAATAACCTGATTCCGGATGATCAGGCCAGTGGCCTGGCTTCACCATTATCAATCCAGCTGACAAATGCCATATATAAACAACTCCTTGATGGTTCATATTGGGATCCGGGGCATTCTGAGCCCTCGGATTTTCCCTCATCTCCGTGTAATTAATTACCGATACTAATATATACCAAATTGATTCCACCTTCTGAAAAACCTTCATGCCTAAAGGGGCGATGTGAGCTATGAAAATATTGTAGGCACGGATTTATCCGTGCTTTTAATAGCACGAATAAAATTCGTGCCTACATTTTTTTATTCAGATTTTCGAATCAATTTAGTATAATATAGCTTTTTTTAAAAAGATAATATTAAAAAGGACAATACCATCGATTTTTCTGTCCAAACCTTTATGCTTCAAGGAGCACCACGAACCATAAAAATTCTATTTTTTGGACAAGGACAGGACCCGTTCAGGCGGGGCAAGCTTTGCGGCTACATCAATGTATGCATGGAGCGTATGGCGGTAAAGCTTGTCTCTGCTAGGCAAATTCTCTTTTTCAGGACAACTTAAGTAAGATAGAGGCTAAGGATATTGGGATACTCTGAATAGAAGGAGGAAATATGGGGTTTAAGAGAAAGTCAATATTTGGTCTTTGTTCTTTTTTATTTATTTTTTTCTTTGGGTCAGAGGTAACCTATGCCTATATAGGTCCGGGTGCGGGGTTTGCTTTCCTTACCTCTTTTCTGGTCATGTTTGTTACTATTCTGGTGACTATCTTTATAATTGTT
>MGYU01000090.1 GCA_001801885.1 Gammaproteobacteria bacterium RIFCSPLOWO2_12_47_11 | reverse complement strand
TATTTTACCCAGACCGCTATATTGGCGAATTTGGAGACTCCAAATGGCCTGATAATATATTTCAGTTAAACTTTAATAAACCAATGCAACATTATGATAAAAATACTTAATTTTTTACAATACGACAAAATTTAACTTCTTCCTGCAAGTTTTGGTACATAAGTCTCTGTTAAATAAGACAGATTTTCCCTCAAAAATCACAAAGAACGCTTGACATGATCCTTCCAGAGTACCTATAGTTCTCAAGGTGGGTAATTGTGGGAAATTGTGGGAAATTTTAGCATATAAAGGGGACCTTCTTTGTTTCGCGGATGCAGTACGCTCAGTGTCGATAATAAGGGCCGTTTGGCGGTACCCAGCCGTTACCGCGAACGGCTGATCTGTCTTGCCAATGGAAATCTCATACTGACTCTCAATCCACTGGATCGATCGCTGTGGTTATATCCATTGCCTGAATGGGAATTGATCGAATCCAAACTTGCAGAATTGTCTGACTTTGACAGACAGGGCCGGCGAGCCAAACAAATGATGCGTGGTTACGCAACAGACTGTCAACTGGATAGCCAGGGCAGGATCTTGATCCCGCATGAATTACGTGAATATGCCAGCCTGGGAAAACATGCAGTTATTCTCGGTCAGGGCAACAAATTTGAGATTTGGGACGAAAAGGGTTGGAAGGAATTACGAGAAGATTGGTTAACAGAAATTGGTAAGGATACCGGGGAACCATCTGATGCACTTAAATCACTTTCATTATGATCAATCAATCAGGTTTGCCCATTGGCGAATGAACATTGCGGGGTATGAACATACACCGGTACTGCTGAACGAAATATTGCAAGGCCTCAGTATCCGCCCGGATGGATGTTATGTTGATTGTACATTTGGCCGGGGAGGTCACAGTAAGGCCATATTGAAAAACCTCCAGGAGCGTGGGCGTTTGATTGCTTTCGACAAAGATCCGGATGCAATTAATGCAATTGATGATCTACTTCTTACGGACAAGAGATTCACGTTGTTGCATGGTTCATACAGCATGCTGAAAGAGGTTGCTGCGAAAAATAATATGTTGCATCAGGTTGATGGAATTCTTATGGATCTTGGTGTCTCATCACCACAGCTGGATAACGCAGACCGCGGGTTCAGTTTCAAAAATGACGGCCCACTGGATATGCGTATGGACAACAGTCATGGGATTACAGCCGCTGACTGGTTGAATACTGCCAGGGAAAAGGAGATTGCAACTATTCTGAAAACATATGGTGAAGAAAGGTTTGCCAGAAGAATAGCAAAGGAAATTGTAAAAACACGCATTGAAAATAAAATATTAACTACTCTTCAGCTGGCTGAATTGATTAGCAAAACAGTGCCAATTCGTGAAAAAGATAAACACCCTGCCACACGTTCATTTCAGGCAATTAGAATATTTATTAATCGTGAACTGGATGAGCTGAAAGATACGCTTGCCCAGACGATTGATGTTCTGGCTACAGGAGGAAAACTGGTTGTGATCAGTTTTCATTCACTGGAAGACAGGATAGTGAAACGTTTTATGCGTGATGAATCACGAGGAGACAATTTCCCGCCTGAATTACCTGTGGCAACAAATTTATTGAAACCAAGACTGAAATTGGTCGGCAAGGCCATCTATCCTTCACTGCAGGAAATTGCACTGAATGCACGTGCAAGAAGTGCTGTTTTAAGAATTGCAGAGAGGATAGCAGCATGAAAAATATGGTTTTCTGGCTGCTGTTTATCTCAATATTTATTTCGGCTCTGGAAGTCGTGATGTCACGCCATGAGGCCCGCAAGTTATTTGTTGAAATCCAGACGCTCGAAAAAATCAGGGATGACTTGAATGAGGAATGGACGCGCCTGTTGCTTGAACAAAGTACATGGGCAACGGATGTACGAATAGAAACAATAGCCAGGAATGAACTGGGCATGAGACCTCCTGTTAATTCTGATCTGGTAATAGAGAAATGACAGAGTCGGGCAAGCCCGTGGTATATGAAAAACGCAGATGGCTGGTTCTCAGCCTGTTTTTAATCGGCATGTTTCTGTTGATGTGGAGGGCGGTGGATCTGCAGGTGTTCAGTAAGGAATTTCTGCAGGAGCATGGTGATGCCAGGGCATTACGTGTTGTTCAGATTCCGGCCCATCGTGGAATGATTACGGACAGAAATGGTGAGCCACTGGCAGTCAGTACCTCGGTGAATTCTATCTGGGCTATACCACGAAGAGTATTGAGTACTGATGTAGATATGTCTCCACTTGCAGCCTATCTGGATACCAGTGTTGAGGAACTTGGCAAATTACTGAAGGAACGTATCGGCAGGGATTTTGTATATCTCAAACGGCATGTAAATCCGGCACTGGCAGACAAGGTGATGGCCATGAATATCTCCGGTATTTCGCTGGAACAGGAATTCAGACGCTATTACCCCGCTGGTGAAGTAACTGCACACTTGATTGGTTTTACCAATATTGATGATGCAGGGCAGGAGGGATTGGAGCTCGCATACAATGATTGGTTGAAGGGCATATCAGGAAGTAAACGGGTACTCAAGGACAGACTGGGTCGGATCGTGGAAAATGTCGAGAGTATCAGTACGCCGAGTCCTGGAAAAAATCTTGAACTAAGCATAGACCGCAGGATTCAATATCTTGCCTACCGTGAATTGAAAGCAGCGGTTCAGGCCCATAGTGCACGAGGCGGATCGCTGGTGATGCTTGATACAAAAACCGGGGAAGTTGTAGCGATGGTAGGTCAGCCGTCGTATAACCCGAATAACCGTAGTGACATGAAGGGTGAGTATTATCGAAACCGCGCAGTGACAGATGTATTTGAGCCTGGTTCAACACTTAAGCCATTTACCGTCGCAACCGCCCTGGAGTCAGGTGTTTATACACCAATGACTATGATCGATACCCGGCCAGGGCATTTCATGGTTGGCAATCATACCATTCGCGATAGCAGGAATTATGGTGTGATTGATGTTGCTACCGTGATCAAGAAATCCAGTAATGTTGGCGCCTCAAAAATCGCCTTGTCACTGGAGCCGACTCAATTGAGAAAAATATTATCAAATGCCGGTTTTGGGGCAGCCACCGGAAGTGGTTTCCCGGGTGAAGCCTCGGGTTATCTCAGCGCGTCGAACAACTGGTCAGAAGTGGGCCTGGCTACTATTGCCTTTGGTTATGGATTGTCCGTTACTGTTTTGCAGTTGGCTCAGGCCTACCAGATATTCGCTACCGATGGATTATTGTTGCCGGTTTCGTTTATCAAGGTAAAAGGGCCGGTCAGCGGAAAGCAGATTATAACGGCTGAGCATGCACAACAGATACGGATCATGCTTGAAACTGCAGTTGAAAAGGAAGGCACCGGACAGCGTGCTGCTGTCAGTGGTTATCGTGTGGCCGGTAAAACCGGGACAGTACATAAGGCAACATCCGGCGGATATTCAGAGGATCGCTACTTGTCATTATTTGCCGGATTTGCTCCGGTTGAAGATCCACGATTAGTGATGGTCATTATGATAGATGAGCCACATGGTCAGCAATATTATGGTGGCCAGGTTGCCGCACCCGTCTTTTCCAGGGTCATGTCCGGAGCATTAAGATTAATGGATATCCCACCGGATAACCTGCCTGGCCTTAAAGATAATATTATTGCTGGCAAGACCCCTTCTGCAGGAAGTCTGGAATAATGATGGCAGCGCACACATTATCTTCAAATTACCTGCTGGGCTTGCTATTAAAAGATCTGGTGAATGAATCTTGTCCTTCGGATATCCATGTCACCGGAATCACTACTGACAGCCGCAAGTTAAACCCCGGTGATCTGTTCATCGCCTATACCATAGGAGGACATAGCAGTGTTCCCTATATTATTGATGCGGTGAAGGCAGGCGCAAGCGCAGTGATTGCAGAGGCCAGATCAATACCTGAAATTTTTCCCTGTACTGTTCCGCTATATCGAGTCAATGAATTATATAAAGTTATCGGGATTATTGCCGATCGTTTTTATGAACATCCATCATCAGTAATGACGGTTATCGGTGTGACCGGGACCAATGGCAAGACTTCTGTAAGCCACCTTATGGCACAGTCGCTGTCAATTGATCAAAAAAATGTATGTGGACTGATAGGCACGCTTGGATACGGGACAGTTGACAAGTTGACCTCTGCAACACACACCACACCGGAGGCTATCGCATTACAGGCATTGCTCGCTGATATGTGTGGCCACGGGATAAGACAAGTGGTAATGGAAGTATCATCACATGGACTGGATCAATTTCGTATTGCAGGTGTTGAGTTTGATCTGGCGATATTTACCAACCTGTCCCGCGATCATCTTGATTATCATCAAAGCATGGAATCATATGCTCATGCAAAAAGACGTCTGTTCACGGATTATGGAATCGGCAAGATTGTTATCAATTTAGATGATTCGTTTGGCAGAAAATTGTTGGCTGAGTTGCCGCGTGGAATAACGAAAATCGCATACACTCTTGATATAGATACTTTTGTTAGGTATCAGGATAAATATCAGATTGTGTTTGGAAACATACTCCCCGACCCATCAGGTAAGATAAAAATGGAGATATCTTCGCCATGGGGCAAGGGTAACCTGACATCAGGTTTAATGGGCAGATTTAATGCCAGTAATCTGCTGGCTTGTCTTTCCTCATTATGTTTGCTGGGTCATACACTGGATGATGCGGTCGAGCGGTTATCTGTATGCAGGCGAATACCCGGCCGTATGGAAATTTTCGAAGGATATATTCGTCCCCGTGTCATTGTTGATTTCGCCCATACCCCGGATGCACTGGAGCAGGTGTTATCGGGACTGAAGGCATCATGTCAGGGTAAATTGTATTGTGTTTTTGGTTGTGGTGGTGATCGGGATAAAGGCAAACGCCCGTTGATGGGTATGATGGCTGAAAAATACGCAGATGGCATTATCATCACCAGTGATAACCCCCGCTACGAAGACCCTGAAGAAATCATTAAAGATATACTCGCGGGAATAAATAATCGCGATCATGTCACTATAGATATTGATCGTGAAAGTGCTATTCAAAATACCATAAAGGCGGCATCAATCAACGATGTGGTGTTAATTGCGGGCAAGGGTCACGAAAACTATCAGGAGCTAGCCGGTGTGCGCCGTCCGTTCAGTGATCAGGATGTTGTTCGTAAAACCCTGGAGATACGTACATGATTATCATGAAACTCTCCAGTGCTGCAGTTTCGCTTGACACAACATATCTTGGTGATGATGTCGAGTTCAGGGGGTGCAGTACCGATAGCCGAAATCTCAATCCAGGTGAATTATTCATCGCCATCAAGGGCGAGCATTTTGATGGCCATGATTTTCTCATGAATGCAAAGCAGCGCGGTGCCGCCGCTGCCATGGTAATAAATGCTGATCAGCAATGCCTGCCAACTCTGGTGGTTCAGGATACCAGACGGGCAATGGGGAAACTTGCAGGAACCTGGCGATCTGGATTTGCAATTCCGCTGATCGCGATTACTGGAAGTAATGGCAAGACGACAGTCAAGGAAATGCTGGTTTCAATTCTAAGTCTGAAAGCACCGGTATTGGCGACGGTAAGAAATTTCAATAACGACATCGGAGTGCCATTGACACTCTTTGGACTGGGCAGTGAACATCGTTATGCTGTTGTGGAAATGGGAGCCAACCATCCGGATGAAATTTCCTGGCTAAGCACTATCACCAGACCCACGGTTGCACTGATTACCCAATGCGCCCCGGCACATCTGGAAGGTTTCGGTAGTATGGAGGGCGTTGCCATGGCAAAGGCCGAGATTTTTGACGGATTCGATCCAGGTGGCGTTGCCATCATTAACGCAGATGATGATTTTGCTGAATTCTGGCGCAACAGAGTCACCGGATTCAAACAACTGAGTTTTGGTTTAAAGAATCAGGCGGATGTCACTGCAAAATCAATTTCACAATCGATCACTACCGGTACTAATAATTTTGAGTTGAGTACACCGGCCGGAATTATTGATATTGAATTACCCATGCTGGGTCTGCATAACATCATGAACGCCATGGCTGCGACTGCATGTGCACTCGCACTGGAAATTGATCTGAAGCTGATCAAACAAGGACTGGAAATGATGAAACCTGTTAAAGGCCGTCTGGAAATGAAAAAAGGTCTGAACAACTCAAGGATCATTGATGATACCTATAACGCCAATCCGGTCTCACTGACTGCTGCAATCAAGGCCATCTCTTCTTTTAGTGGCAGACGTTGGCTGGTACTGGGTGATATGGGAGAACTCGGAGTGCAGAGTGAGAGTCTGCATGCGGATGCGGGAAATTTAGCCAGAGTAAACGGGATCGAAAGAGTGTTCGCCATCGGTGTTCTCAGCCAACATGCCGTTCGATCCTTTGGCCATGGGGCGCAACATTTTTCTTCCATGGAAACGATGATCGACGCGTTAAAAAAAGAAATTGCTGCCGACGTTATTCTACTGGTGAAAGGATCCAGGTCTATGAAAATGGAACGTGTTACCAGCGTACTGGAGATGAAAAACTGATGCTGCTGTGGTTGACAGAATATCTGACACAATACTACCGGGGCTTCAATGTATTCCAGTACATAACACTGCGCGTCATCCTTGGTGTATTGACCTCACTGTTTATCGCCCTGTTTGTAGGACCGGCATTAATAAAACGTCTTGGCGAATACCAGATTGGTCAGAATGTACGTGTGGATGGCCCAAAATCCCATTTTGAAAAATCCGGGACGCCGACTATGGGTGGTTTATTGATCCTGGTTTCTATCGCGGCAAGCACACTTTGTTGGGCCGATCTCAGCAATAAATATATCTGGGTCGTACTTTTGACGACACTGTTGTTTGGAGTAATCGGTTGGGTCGATGATTACAAGAAGGTTGTAAACAGGGACCCAAATGGATTGGCAGCCAGGTATAAATATTTCTTCCAGTCCATTATAGGGCTGTCGGCAGCTATCGTGCTGTACATAACCGCCAGTGTTCCATCTGAAACACAATTAATTGTTCCATTTATCAAATCGATCAGCTTTGAACTGGGCTGGTTATACGTGGTACTCGCCTATTTTGTAATTGTAGGGTCCAGTAATGCAGTTAACCTTACTGACGGTCTGGATGGACTTGCCATTCTGCCCACTGTCATGGTAGCCAGCGCCCTTGCCATCTTTGCATATGCGACAGGGCATGTCCGTTTCTCGGATTATCTCGGTATTCCCTACGTTCCCGGTGTTGGTGAGGTTGCCATCATATGTGGAGCAATTGCAGGCTCCGGTCTGGGTTTTCTCTGGTTCAATACCTATCCTGCACAGGTCTTCATGGGTGATATTGGTGCGCTGGCCCTCGGTGCTGCCCTTGGTGTGATCGCAGTCACAGTAAGGCAGGAGCTCGTCCTGTTTATCATGGGAGGTGTATTCGTTATGGAGACCATTTCCGTGATTTTGCAGGTGGGTTCTTACAAATTAACAGGGCGCCGCATTTTTCACATGGCACCACTGCATCATCATTATGAATTAAAAGGCTGGCCCGAACCACGGGTCATAGTCCGTTTCTGGATCATCACGGTTATTCTGGTATTGATTGGTCTGGCCAGTCTGAAAATACGTTGAGGAAAAGTGATTTGAATTGTAATGCAGTAAAAATAAATGAAATGACTGAAGCAGGTAAACAATTTGATACGTTAATAGTGGGTATGGGCAAGACCGGGTATTCCTGCGCGCGCTATCTGTCTGATCGTGGAATTGCATTTGCCATGACGGACAGCCGTGCCAGTCCGCCCATGCTGAATGAGATAACAAGGGATTATCCGCAAATACCACTATTTACCGGCGGTTTTGATCCGGGAATATTTTCCAGTGTCAAAGAATTATTGATCAGCCCCGGTGTGTCACTGCATGAATCGGCCATTATCGAGGCAATAAATAACGGGGCCAGTGTGTGTGGTGACATTGAATTATTTTGCCGGCACGCGACGGCGCCTGTTGTTGCGATCACGGGATCAAATGGCAAAAGCACAGTGACCACATTGGTCGCAGAGATGGCCAGAGAGGCAGGTTTGAAGACTGGTGTGGGCGGCAATCTTGGCACACCAGCACTGGATCTACTGCATGAAGACGGGATAAATGTTTATGTTCTGGAATTATCCAGTTTCCAGCTTGAAACAGTTTCATCTTTAAATGCCGTAGCCTCAGTGGTGCTTAATTTATCTGAAGATCACATGGATCGTTATGCCAGCATGAAGGATTACACCGGTGCCAAGGCACATATCTATGATGGCGATGGAGTCATGGTGATTAATCTGGATGATCCTCTGGTAGCAGGCTTGCAACGTGCAGGCAGGAAAATCATTGGCTTCAGTCTGTCGGAACCCTACGGTGAAAATTATGGTGTGTGTAATTATTCAGATACACGCTGGTTGCTTAAAGGCAAAACACGGCTTTTACCTGCCGGAGAAATTCGCCTGGCAGGTAATCACAATATCGCAAATGCACTCGCGGCACTTGCACTCGGTGAAGTGATTAATCTCCCCATGGAATGCATGTTAAAGGTGTTACGGACTTTCCCCGGATTGCCGCATCGTTGTGAGTGGATTGCAGAAACTGATGGCATTGGCTGGATAAATGACTCAAAAGGTACCAATGTCGGGGCATCTATTGCCGCGATTAAGGGTTTGGCAAAACAGAAAAATATTGTCCTTATCGCAGGAGGTGACGGTAAAGGGGCTGATTTTTCGCGGCTGGTTGATGTTGCAAAAGAACATATACGCGCGGCTGTATTGATCGGGCGGGACGCGCCGGTTATCCGGAAGGTACTGCAGGATGTTATCCCTGTGGAAAATGCGGGTGATATGGACTCGGCCGTCAATACTGCTGCAAGACTGGCCCAAAGTGGAGATGTTGTTTTACTGTCTCCTGCCTGTGCAAGCCTGGATATGTTTGAAGATTATCGGGCCAGAGGCGGTGCATTCAGGTCAGCAGTACAGAAACTGGTGAATCACTGAATGGTTTACGTATCACAACAGGCAGTTCCGAAAAGCAGCTCAGGTATGAACCGGGATTTATTTTATGGTTATGATGTGTGGTTGCTCACAGCCATCATTTTCCTGATTGGATTGGGACTCCTGATGGTTGCCTCATCCTCGATAACCGTTGCTGACCGGAAATTCCAGGATCCACTTTATTATTTCTGGCGGCAATCCGCATCGGTCTTTATCGGCATATGTCTGTCATTGATAGTCTTGCGGATACCGTTGCAGGCATGGAAAAAAGTCAGCGGTTTTTTACTTATGGTAGCCATAGTGCTTCTTGTTCTGGTATTAATTCCGGGTGTTGGTTATGAAGTCAACGGCAGCATGCGCTGGATCAGGGTCTGGCCATTTTCGATACAGGCTTCGGAGCCTGTGAAATTATGTGTTATCGCCTATATGGCAGGTTATCTCGTCAGACGTGGAGACGAGGTTCGGACCACGTTTTCCGGTTTTATCAAACCCATACTGGTGTTGATCCTGATCTCCGGATTATTGCTACTGGAACCTGATTATGGTGCGTGTGTAGTCATGTTCATCACCGTACTCGGTATGATGTTCATGGGGGGTGTCCCGTTGAGCCGGTTTTTCGCCTGGATGCTGGTGGCCGCCGCCGCGCTGATCAGCCTTGCCGTTCTTTCACCCTACCGGATGCAACGGCTGATTAGTTTCATTGATCCCTGGCAGGATCCGTTCAATACCGGGTTCCAGCTGACCCAGGCATTGATAGCCTTTGGCCGGGGTGACTGGTTCGGTGTGGGTCTGGGCAGCAGTATCCAGAAATTATTTTATTTACCGGAAGCACATACTGATTTCGTCTTCGCCGTGCTGGCAGAAGAACTGGGTCTGATTGGAAGTCTGCTGGTCATTCTGCTGTTCTGTTTCGTGGTCTGGCGGACCTTTGTTATTGCCCAGGTAGCGGAGAGCAGCGGCAAACCGTTTGCTGCCAATATTGCCAATGGTATCGGTTTGATTATCGGTATCCAGGCCTTTATCAATATCGGGGTCAATATGGGCATGTTACCCACCAAGGGATTAACACTGCCCTTACTGAGTTATGGTGGCAACAGTATCATCATTACCTGCATTTTACTGGCCTTGCTGTTACGCATAGACCTCGAAAACAGACAGATCCGCCGGATATCGATCCCGAACATGCAGGGTTATAAAAATGGAGGGATCTATGCCACGTAAACCGGTATTGATTATGGCAGGTGGCACAGGTGGCCATGTTTATCCGGCACTGGCAGTCGCGGATTATCTGCATAAAAAACAAATCCCCCTGTTCTGGCTGGGAACAAAAAAAGGCCTGGAAGCACGCATCGTTCCTGCAAAAGGTTATTCCCTGTTGACCATTAATGTCAGTGGTCTGCGCGGCAATGGATTGTTGAAATGGTTGCAGTCCCCTTTCATTCTCGGCATGGCATTGATGCAGGCGATAGTCATCTTCATGCGGTTAAAACCGGCAGTGATTCTCGGTATGGGAGGATTTGTCAGCGGACCTGGAGGTATTGCCGCATGGTTGATGCGTATCCCGCTGTGTATCCATGAACAGAATGCTATTGCCGGTCTCACTAACCGTTTGCTTGCGCCGTTGGCACATTCAGTCATGCAGGCCTTTCCCGGTACCTTTCCTGAAAGTATACAGGCAATACTTACAGGCAATCCGGTACGTGCGGAGATAGTTGAAGTCACTGTGCCTGAACAGCGCATTCAACCCGGCAGTAGCGAAAATTTAAAGTTGCTGGTACTGGGTGGCAGTCAGGGGGCAAGGGCTTTAAATCAGATTATTCCGCAAACATTATCGAATCTGCCGGGTGAAATAAAACTGGATGTCAGGCATCAGACCGGCAGCCAGCTCTATGCCGAGACAGAAAAACTGTACCGTGATTTGAACTGTACGGCACAACTGGAGCCATTTATAGAAAATATGGCAGCGGCCTATGCGTGGGCTGATCTGGTGTTCTGCCGGTCCGGCGCACTGACTATTGCAGAATTATCTGCAGTGGGTGTCGCATCTATTCTGGTGCCTTTCCCTTATGCGGTCGATGATCATCAGACAGCCAATGCACATTATTTGAGTCATCAGGGCGCAGCGTTGCTGGTACAGGAGCAGGATCTCACCAGTGACAAACTGGGCCAACTGCTCATTGATTTCTATTACTCGCGTCATCGTTTACTGTCCATGGCACAACAGGCAAGGAGTCTGGCCAAACCGCAGGCGACCTGTGAGGTTGCTGAATACTGTCTGGAGGCCGCCTATGCCGGATAATGTGGATAAGCTACTTGGGCGCATCAAGCATATACATTTTGTCGGTATCGGCGGTGCTGGTATGAGTGGGATTGCCGAGGTGTTGCATAATCTCGGTTACACAGTCTCAGGTTCTGACAAGTCAGAGAACAAGGTGACACGGCGTCTGCATGGACTCGGTATTAATGTTGTGCAAGGGCATGCGCAGGCACATATCAATGGCAGTGATGTTGTGGTCTTCTCCAGTGCAGTTGCACAAGACAACCCGGAATTGAAGGAAGCACGTATGCGCCGTATTCCAATCATTCCGCGTGCCGAAATGCTGGCTGAATTGATGCGCTTCAAGCATGGCATAGCCATTGCCGGCACCCACGGGAAAACCACTACGACCAGCCTGATCGCAAGTGTACTTGCAGAAGATGGCCTCGATCCAACTTATGTCATTGGCGGGCTGTTGAACAGCTCAGGATCTCATGCCCGGCTGGGTAAAGGAAAATATCTGGTAGCTGAGGCAGACGAGAGTGATGCTTCCTTCCTGCATCTGCAACCGATCATTGCCGTACTCACCAATATTGATGCCGACCATCTTGAAAATTACGGTGGTGATTATGCTTTACTCCAAAAGAGTTTCATTGAATTTCTGCAACATATTCCGTTTTATGGACTGGCTGTTGTTTGTATAGATGACAAGGGTATCCGCAACATACTGGACAACATCACCAAACCGGTATTGACCTATGGGCTTGACTACGAGGCAGATATCCAGGCACAGATTATCAAACATGATGCCAACAAGACCTGGTTCAAGGTATCGCGCAAAAATTGCACAGATTGGCTGGAGATTGAATTAAATCTGCCCGGTAAACATAACGTTCAGAATGCGCTGGCCGCGATTGCCGTCGCGCATGAACTGGGTGTAGATGAAGTTTCCATAATCAATGCCTTGCGTAATTTCGAAGGGATCGCAAGAAGATGTCAGTTGCTGGGTGAGATTGTTATTGAAAATCAGAAAGTATTACTGATTGATGATTATGCCCATCACCCACGTGAGATCGCTGCAACCCTGCAAGCACTGAAGAACGGTTGGCCGGATCATCGTCTGATATTGATATTTCAACCGCACCGTTACACCCGTACCAGAGATTTATTTGAAGATTTTACACAGCTCTTATCAGAGGTGGATGTACTGTTTCTGCTGGATATTTATTCCGCCGGAGAAACACCGATACCGGGTGCCGACAGTCGCTCACTGTGCCGTGCAATCCGAATGCGTGGCAAGGTGGATCCGATCTTTGTTGAACATAAGGAAGATATTAATTCATTACTGAAAGGTGTTGTTAAAGAGAATGACATTATTGCTGTACTCGGTGCAGGGGATGTCGGTTCGATTGCTCCGGCACTGATGCATCAATTTGGTGGAAGGTAACATTGAGGTTAAAAGATGCTGCTTGAGAAAAACGATTATGAACATGCTGCTAATAAAACAGACATGATTACAGGACACATAAAAGAATTGCGTGGTGTATTAAAATATAACGAGCCAATGGCGGATCATACTTCGTGGCGAGCGGGCGGCAGTGCTGATCATTATTTTGAACCGGCAGATCTGGAGGATCTGATTACCTATCTGAAATCTGTTCCAGCAGACAAACAACTGTTATGGGTGGGTCTGGGCAGCAATTTGTTGGTCCGTGATGGTGGTTTCCGCGGGAGTGTGATCGCACTGAACCGGGCCTTTAATAATCTCGAAATCAACACTTCCGGGCAGATCAAGGTCGATGCCGGTGTCCCTTGTGCAAAGGTGGCAAGGTGCAGCGCCAGAGAGGGATATACCGGCGCTGAATTTCTGGCGGGTATACCAGGGACTATGGGTGGTGCTTTAGCCATGAATGCCGGTGCTTTTGGCGGCGAAACCTGGAATATAGTAACCCGTGTAAGAACACTTAGTCGTTCCGGCATGACCAATATCCGTTTGCCTGCTGACTTCAATATCGGTTACCGGAGTGTCCAGATACCCGGTGATGAATGGTTTATCTCGGCAGAATTGCAGTTACAAAAAGACCACGAAAAAATTGTCGGGCAACGGATCCGGGATCTGCTGGAAAAACGCTCAGCAACACAACCGACGGGTTTGCCCAGTTGCGGTTCAGTGTTTCGTAATCCGACCGGTGATTATGCCGCAAGATTGATCGACGCCTGCGGCCTGAAAGGTAAACGCATCGGTAACGCCTCTATTTCGGAAAAACATGCCAACTTCATTATTAATCACGGTAATGCCACTGCCAGTGATATTGAAAGATTGATTAGTTTTGCACAACAAAGTGTGCAGGAGCAGTTTGGTGTTGAGTTGATACCGGAAGTCAGAATAGTTGGTGAATCAAAGGATTAATACTTATAAAAAACCGGTGAGTGTAATAGGTGAGTGAAAAAAAAGAATACAAGACGAGTGAATACGGGAAAGTGGCCGTGCTGATGGGAGGGCTTTCTGCAGAACGGCACATCTCGCTTGAAAGTGGACAGGCCGTATTTTCTGCACTGAAACGTAAAGGTGTAGATGCACACGCGATCGATGTTCAACGGGATGTTTTGAAAAAACTGGAACAAGGCGGGTTTGACCGGGTGTTCATTGCCTTGCACGGCAGGGGTGGTGAAGACGGTTTGATGCAGGGTGCACTGGAGATAATGCAAATTCCTTATACAGGCAGTGGTGTTTTGGGTTCGGCATTGGCAATGGACAAATGCCGTGCCAAAAAAATATGGCAGAGCTGTGGATTACCCACTCCGCCATTTGTTGAATTGTCCGCAGCCACGTACTGGAAGTCAGTTTGTAATGAGCTTGGATTGCCATTGATGGTTAAACCCGTGCATGAAGGTTCAAGCCTGGGTGCCAGCAAGGTAAGTCATGTGGATGATCTCGAACAGGCATGGCGTGCAGCTTACAAGTTTGACCAGCGTGTTATGGCGGAACGCTGGATAACGGGTAGTGAATATACTGTTCCCCTGCTCAACGGCCGTGCCCTGCCGTTAATCCGGCTGGTAACACCCAGGGAATTTTACGATTACATGGCCAAGTATGAAGCTGAAACCACGCAATATATCTGTCCCTGTGGTCTGGATGCGGAACAGGAACAAGCACTGGGACAACTGGCCTTGTCCGCGTTTAATTTATTAGGGGCAAGTGGTTGGGGGCGTATCGATCTGATGATGGATGAGCAGGACCAACCCTGGTTGATAGAGGCCAATACGATTCCCGGGATGACCAGTCACAGTCTTGTACCGATGGCGGCAAAACAGGCCGGGATCAGCTTTGATGATCTGGTAGTTGGAATATTGAACTCGAGTATGGCAGACAAAATAGCGGTTTAACATTTAATGAATACAACTACTGAGTTATATAACGAGGTACAGTCTGCAGAGACAGAGCCCGTAATGCGCAAGGGTACTTTTTACGAGCTCATCTTTGCCATGCTGTTCACTGCATTTCTGATCTGGACCGGATTTTACCTGCTTAATCCTGCAACATTACCAATCAGGCAGGTGCGTATTGAAGGTGAATTCCGCCATCTGTCAACAAATGCATTACAGGATCTGGTTCGTCCTAAAGTTACAGGTGGATTTTTTAATATTGATGTTACTGCTGTTCGAAATACTTTGCTGACTGAACCTTGGGTGCGTGATGCTTCAGTGCACCGCGTCTGGCCGGATAATCTGCAGGTTTTTGTAACAGAACAGGTTGCAATCGCGCGCTGGAAAGACACCGGGTTGCTCAATAGATCATGCCAAATATTTATACCGGACAGGAGTTCTTTCCCGCCCGGTCTGCCGGTGCTGGAAGGTCCGGAAGGATCACAGATAATGATGATGGACAAGTACTTTTATCTTCAAAAACAACTGGAGCCACTGGCGATGCAGGTCTCTGTTTTGCGTCTTGATGAGCGCCGGGCCTGGATGTTTGAGTCCGGGGACGGATTACAGGTAGTTATCGGACGCAAGGATTTTGATGATCGTGTAACCAGATTTGTTGAATTTATACCCAGGAGTCTGGGAACAAACATTAAAGATGCAGAAATGATAGATATGCGATATCCCAATGGATTTGCCGTGCATTGGAAAGAAGGTGTTACGGAAATCCGTCAGGAAAGCGGAGCTTTATAGAAATGGCGAAAAAAACTGACAGAAAAATGATAGTAGGCCTGGATATCGGCACATCGAAAGTTGTGGCGATAGTGGGGGAATTAACGGCCAATGATGAAGTAGAAATTGTCGGGCTGGGATCGAGCCGTTCGCGGGGACTTAAAAAAGGAGTGGTCGTCAATATTGAGTCAACGGTGCATTCCATACAGCGGGCCATAGAAGAAGCTGAACTCATGGCGGGGTGTAACATCCATTCTGTTTTTGCAGGTATTGCCGGCAGCCACATCCGCAGCCTGAATTCAAACGGGATTGTGGCTATACGGGACAATGAGGTCACGCTTGGCGATGTGGATCGGGTTATTGATGCGGCGAGTGCCGTGGCAATCCCTGCAGATCAGAAAATATTGCATATTTTGCCGCAGGAATTTGTTATCGATAATCAGGAAGGTGTAAAAGAGCCGGTTGGGATGTCGGGGGTCAGACTGGAAGTCAAAGTACACATGGTCACAGGGGCCGTCAGCGCGGCGCAGAATATAATCAAGTGTGTGCGCCGCTGTGGTCTTGAAGTGGATGATATTATTCTTGAACAGGTGGCTTCCAGTCTTGCAGTGCTGACTGAGGATGAAAAGGATCTGGGTGTCTGTCTCGTAGATACAGGTGGTGGTACAACGGATATTGCGGTTTTCAGGGATGGTGCTATACAACACACTGCTGTGATCCCGATTGCAGGAGATCAGGTCACCAACGACATTGCCATTGCTCTGCGCACCCCCACTCAACATGCTGAAGATATCAAGGTGCAATATGCCTGTGCCTTGGCCCAACTTGCAAATCCTGAAGAAACCATTGAGGTCCCAAGTGTAGGCGATCGTGCACCAAGACGCCTCGCCAGACAGACACTGGCTGAAGTTGTTGAGCCCCGTTATGAAGAACTGTTTACCTTCGTACAGGCAGAACTGCGTCGCAGTGGTTATGAAGACATGATTGCTGCCGGCATTGTCCTGACCGGTGGCAGCTCAAAAATGGAAGGGGTAGTCGAACTTGCAGAAGAGATTTTTCATATGCCGGTACGTATAGGTGTACCTCAATATGTCACTGGCTTGTCCGATGTAGTCAGAAATCCGATTTATTCAACTGGTGTGGGTCTTTTGTTATTCGGGCGCAAACACATTCAGGAGCATACGTCACCCGTGCGCATGAATAAAGGGTTTAAAAGTGTTCTGGAAAGAATGAAAAGCTGGTTTCAGGGTAATTTTTAAATCTGGGAATTGTTAAATAATGTTAGGAGGAATTAATCATGTTTGAACTCGTTGATGCTGAAAATTCAACTGCTGTCATTAAGGTTATTGGTGTCGGTGGTGGTGGAGGGAATGCTGTTGAACATATGGTCAATGCGAATATTGAAGGGGTTGAATTTGTCTCTGCCAATACCGATGCACAGGCATTGAAAAAATCCTCGGCCAAGACCATATTGCAACTGGGTCATGATGTGACCAAAGGTCTGGGTGCCGGAGCGGATCCTGAAGTTGGCAGGCAGGCGGCACTGGAAGATCGCGATCGGTTGATGGATGTCCTTGAAGGATCTGATATGGTGTTTATCAATGCCGGTATGGGTGGGGGAACAGGCACCGGTGCTGCCCCTATCTTTGCACAGGTGGCCAAGGAAATGGGAATACTGACAGTTGCTGTCGTTACCCGGCCATTTTTATTTGAGGGTAAGAAACGTGCCCAGATTGCAGATCAGGGTATCAAGGAATTAGCTCAGTTTGTGGATTCCCTGATAACTATTCCGAATGAAAAACTGTTGACAGTTCTTGGCCGTGAGATCAGCCTGCTGAATGCCTTTGCTGCCGCCAATGATGTGTTGCTTGGTGCGGTCCAGGGGATTGCCGAACTGATAACTAGGCCCGGCTTGATCAATGTCGATTTTGCCGATGTGCGTACTGTTATGTCAGAAATGGGTATGGCCATGATGGGGTCAGGTAAGGCACAAGGCGAAGACCGGGCCCGGATTGCTGCAGAAGCAGCAATTTCCAGCCCATTACTCGAAGATGTGAATCTTTCCGGCGCCAGGGGTTTGCTGGTCAATATTACTGCTGGTATGGATTTATCCATAGGTGAATTTGATGAAGTGGGTAATACGGTCAAACAGTTCGCCTCTGAAAACGCGACTGTTGTTGTGGGAACCGTTATAGACCCTGAGATGAGTGGTGAAATGCGTGTTACTATTGTGGCTACAGGGCTGGGGCAGGCTGCCAGAGAAGAAGCGTCCAAGGTAAAACTGGTCAGGGCAGCCGTTGGCGGGGGGGTTGATTACAGGGAATTTGATGTGCCGACGGCATTACGTAATCAGCGCATGGGCCCGGAGGACAATAATGGCCGTCCCAAACTGGAAAATGACCCGGATTATCTGGATATCCCGGCCTTTTTGAGACGACAGGCTGATTAGACTGGTTTCAAAGGGGGCGTGGGGATGTATTTCAAACTTGACAGTAAGCTGATTTACGCTTAAAAAGGACTGGTTATATCCTGTACTACGCTTAAAAAGGACAATAAAATCAATGATAAAGCAACGCACGCTAAAAAACGCTATACGTGCTACAGGCGTAGGTCTACATACTGGCAAAAAAGTTATGCTTACGCTACGTTCTGCACCGGTAAATACCGGTATCATTTTTCGTCGCATTGATCTCGATCCTGTTATTGAAATACACGCCCGTCCTGAGAACGTAGGTGATACCAGACTCTCTACTACGCTGATTAGTGGCAAGACCAGAATATCAACGGTTGAGCATCTCCTATCTGCACTGGCAGGTTTCGGGATTGATAATGCCTATATTGATTTGAGTTCTGATGAAGTTCCTATTATGGATGGCAGTGCCGGTCCGTTTGTTTTCCTGATTCAATCCGCAGGAGTTGAAGAACAGAATGCTCCCAAACAATTTATCCGGATAAAACAGCGAGTACGTGTAGATGAACCTGACAAATGGGCCATGTTTGAACCCTTTAACGGTTTTAAAGTAGGATTCACCATTGAATTTGATCATCCGGTGTTTAATGAAAAAAATTGCCGTGCAGAAATAGATTTTTCCACTACCTCTTTTGTAAAAGAAGTCAGCCGCGCAAGAACATTCGGGTTTATGCGGGAAGTGGAATTGTTACGGGAGAGAAATCTGGCGTTAGGCGGAAGTCTGGATAACGCCGTTGTTGTTGATGATTACCGGATTCTGAATGATGATGGACTCAGATACGAAGATGAGTGTGTCAAGCACAAGATACTCGATGCAATTGGCGATTTGTATTTACTAGGGCACAGTCTGATTGGTTCGTTTTCGGGCTATAAATCCGGACATGAATTAAACAATCATCTGCTTAGGGAATTACTGGCTAATAAATCTGCGTGGGAGATCGTCAGCTTTAAAGATGAAATGGATTTACCAATTTCATTTATTCAGCCAATATCTGCTACATAAAAAAAACAGTCAAATATAATCCTGATTATTTTTGACAAGCTTGAGCAAGGATAAACGCAAGTCATCATCAGGCATCGATGCAGCTGCCTGATTAATGAAAATGGCGGATGCGCTGGAAATCGCAGGTTTTCTTATGACAGGCTCATGTTGCGCTGAATTGTCAGGTAGTTTGATTTTAATACGGATAGTTTTTAGCGCAATAAGATTACATTCATTTTGCATGTAACTTAATATGGCCGGAATATTATATCTGAGTTTAGCGGCCCAGGCTGCAGAATCAGAATGTAAAACAAGCGTGTCATTTACATAATTGGCGACACTGTAATGTGAGTTCAAGGGAGAACCAAGAAAAAGACACAGTTTCTTATCTAGATGAGCCAGATACTCAGCATGCTGACAGAGTCTGCCCAGTAGACTGTATTTGTCTTTCAGCAGTGAAGTAAGTGTTGCAGGATTGTTGTTGGAACGATCAGGCATAGGAAATAACATAATAAAGGCCAATAATTGACATTATAAGACTTATAAAAAGACATGGAACTTATTATCTTATCGAAACAGCTATCCAGAGCCAAAAGGGTTTCATTCAGCCCATACTGGCTGGTTGCAGGCGTGGTTGCTTTTTTATCCATGTTAATAACTGCATTCCTGGCGGGTGGTTACTATAGTCTTGAGTACTCTACAAACGCCGTCGCCATGATGTATCAGGAAGCAAAATTAGCCCAACACCAGGAACTGGATCAGCAACGAGCCATAGTGAACGAAGCAAAGCAGGAGGCACAGAACAATCTTGATGCATTGGCAGCCCGCCTGAGTAAATTGCAAGGTCATATCATGAGGCTGGATGCGTTGGGTGCGCGGCTCGCAACTATGGCAAATCTTGATGATATTGACTTCAGTGCCTCGGAACCTCTCGGTATGGGTGGTCCTGAGCCGGTTTATCCCGAGAAATCATTGGGGGTATCTGATTTTATTGAACAACTTGAACGGTTGAGTGATGAATTAGCTGACAGAAATGACAAGCTGACTGCAATGGAGTCCATGTTGATGGATAACGACCTTCAGGACAGAACCTTGCCTGAAGGTACGCCGGTGGAAGGTGGATGGATATCATCATTGTTTGGATGGCGGACTGATCCTATTTCAGGCAAGAGGGCATTCCACGAAGGAGTAGATTTTGCTGGAAAATCAAAGACATATGTTACAGCAGTTGCCGCAGGAATTGTAACATGGTCAGAAAAACGCAGTGGCTACGGTAAGTTAGTAGAAATAAACCACGGTAATGGTTATGTTACACGTTATGCGCACAATAAGGATAATCTGGTTGTTGTAGGAGATAAAGTCGAAAAAGGCCAACCAATTGCAGTTATAGGGTCAACCGGCAGATCAACCGGCACCCACGTCCACTTCGAAGTTACGCTAAACGGCAAGCACGTCGATCCCAAGAAATATATATCTGTAAACTAGTATATTATTATCTTGAAACCCAGCGAATAGAATGTTGCTATTCGTGTCTCCAATCATGTAATTCCCTAATCAAGTATGTTTAATCAATTTATTAAAAAAATATTCGGTAGCCGTAATGAACGTATTCTAAAGCGGTATAACAAAATAGTTACAAAGATAAATGCTTTGGAACAGGAGTTACGCGGTCTTCCTGATGATAAATTCCCTGAAAAAACATCTGAATATCGGAAAAGGCTGCAACAAGGGGAGTTATTGGATAATTTATTACCAGAGGCGTTTGCCCTGGTTCGTGAAGCAGCCAGGCGTACTTTGGGCATGCGGCATTTTGATGTGCAACTGGTGGGTGGCATGGTCTTGCACGATGGTAATATTGCAGAGATGCGTACCGGTGAAGGCAAAACCCTGGTTGCTACTTTAACGGCATACCTGAATGCCCTAGAAGGCAAAGGTGTTCACATAATTACCGTAAATGATTATCTTGCCCAACGCGATGCGGCCTGGATGGGGAAAATATATTCGTTCCTGGGTTTGCAGACTGGGGTCATTATATCCGGCATATCAAATGAACAACGCCGTAATGCCTATAACGCAGATATTACTTATGGTACCAATAATGAATTTGGTTTTGATTATCTGCGCGATAATCTCGCTTTTAACAAAAATGAACGTGTTCAGCAGATTTTAAATTATGCGATTGTTGATGAAGTTGATTCCATCCTTATTGATGAAGCCAGGACACCACTTATTATTTCCGGCGCAGTTGATGACAGATCTGATCTGTATATCAGAATTAATGAAATTATCCCCAGACTAAAACGTCAGCAAGTGGAAAACGGGCCTGGTGATTACACTATAGACGAGAAATCAAAACAGGCTTATCTGACAGAAGAAGGTAACGAGACTGTTGAGAATTTATTGCGTGATACTAACATAATCAACACAACACAAAGCCTTTACGATCCAGTCAATATTTCTGTTCTGCATCATTTGAATGCTGCCCTGCGTGCACATGCACTGTTCCATCGTGACGTGGAATATATTATAAAAGATAATCAGGTTGTTATTGTCGATGAATTTACCGGACGGACCATGCCAGGCAGACGGTGGTCTGAAGGTCTTCACCAGGCGATTGAGGCGAAGGAAGGTGTGCCGATTCAGAATGAAAACCAGACACTTGCCACAATCACCTATCAGAATTATTTCCGCCTGTATAACAAGCTTTCAGGCATGACTGGTACGGCAGATACAGAGGCGTATGAATTCCAGCAGATTTACGGGCTGGAAGTAATAGTTGTTCCTACACATATGCCCATGATCCGTGAGGATTTCAGTGATGCAGTTTATCTGAAGGCGCAGGACAAGTTCAAGGCCATACTGGAGGATATAAGGTCCTGCCGTAAAAAAGAACAACCTGCATTGGTTGGAACAGCGTCAATTGAAGTATCTGAATATCTTTCCGAGTTTCTTAAAAAGGAAAAGATCCCGCATCAGGTGTTGAATGCAAAATTTCATCAGAAAGAAGCCGAGATCATAGCCCAGGCCGGCCAGCCAGGTGCCGTTACAATAGCGACCAATATGGCCGGCAGAGGAACCGATATTGTTTTGGGTGGAAACCTTGAGGCTGAGCTTGACGCACTGGAAAACAAGAATGATGCTGAAATTAATAACATCAGGAATGAGTGGCAGAAACGCCATGATCAGGTTATTGCCAGCGGAGGATTACACATTATCGGTACCGAACGCCACGAATCAAGGCGTATAGACAATCAATTACGTGGCCGTTCTGGCAGGCAGGGTGATCCGGGTTCAGGCAGGTTTTATCTGTCTCTGGAAGATAATTTGATGCGGATTTTTGCTTCTGACAGGATTACCGCAATTATGCAGAAACTGGGAATGGAAGACAGTGAAGCAATTGAATCTACATTAGTCAGTAAGGCCATAGAAAATGCCCAGCGCAAGGTCGAGGCACATAATTTTGATATAAGAAAACACCTGTTGGAATTTGACGATGTTGCAAATGATCAACGCAAGGTTATCTATCAACAGCGAAACGATTTACTTGAAGAGGAAGATATCTCTGAAAATATTCATTTGATACGGGAAGATGTAGTTAACCAGATAATTGACACTTACATGCCGCCTGGCAGTATTGACGAGATGTGGGATATTGATGGTTTGAGTGGGGCACTGGAACGAGAGCTTGGGTTAACTATAGATATTGCGGATTGGCTGGAAAAGAATAGTGCATTACATATGGAATCAATACGTGAAAAAATTATTGATTTTTCACATAATTCCGCAAATGAAAAGGAACAGATTGTTGGTTCTGACATCATGCGGCGACTGGAAAAACAGGTGATGCTGGATATTCTGGACAGACATTGGAAGGACCATCTGATTGCAATGGATCAATTAAGGCAGGGGATACATCTGCGCAGTTATGCCGCAAAAAATCCGAAACAGGAGTATAAACGGGAGGCGTTTGATCTGTTTGTGGTAATGCTCAATAATATCAAACTTGATTTAGTACGTTTTCTGTCAAAGGTTCAGGTAAGGAGTGAACAGGATATTGATGCAGCAGAGCACCAACATAAACTGCCTGAAAATATAAAATATAATCATCCCGCCGCACAAAACGCATTGAGTAATGATACTAATTAATCAACTACCCCTGAGCCATATGTCCGTGGGCAACGGAAAATAGGCAGGAATGAGTTGTGTCCCTGTGGTTCCGGCAAGAAATACAAGCATTGTCATGGAAAATTGAGTTAATCCGGCCAGAAAATAACTGATAGATATAAATGGCAGTCGGGCTAAAGGAAAATACTGATCTCCTTCCAATAAAGGGATTGAAACTGGCTGCGTGTTCAGCCGGGATTTACAAAAAACAACGTCCGGATCTTGCCCTTATAGCGTGTGAACTAGGTACAACAGTTGCCGCTGTATTTACACGTAATATCTTTTGTGCAGCGCCTGTAACCGTTGCAAAGAAACATCTGGATAATGATTCCCCGTCATTTCTCCTGATTAATGCAGGCAATGCCAATGCCGGTCTGGGTAAGGCAGGATACGATGCTGCAATAGAAACATGTAATTATCTGGCTAACTTGTGCGGTTGTAAAAAGGAGGCCATATTACCTTTTTCAACAGGTGTGATTGGAGAGCCACTGCCGGTTGATAAAATATGCAATGCAATACCCGGGTTGCTTGAACAGCTCTCTGAAGATAATTGGCTGGATGTAAACAGGGCAATATTAACTACAGACACTGTTACCAAGACTATTTCCAGACAGGTCACTATCGGTAATCAGCAGATCTCCTTTACTGGTATCGCCAAAGGTTCTGGCATGATCAGGCCTGATATGGCGACCATGCTGGCATTTATTGGTACAGATGCCTCAGTCAACACGGATATTCTGAATGAAATTCTGATGCATGCAGTCAATAGATCGTTTAATCGCATTAGTGTGGATGGCGATACATCAACTAATGATGCATGTATATTAATGGCAACAGGCAAATCCGGTATACCGGTGATTGATTCGTTGAATAGTGATACCGCCGTTGAATTCCGTGAGGCAATTACTGATATATGTGTATACCTGGCCCAGGCTATTGTCAGGGACGGGGAGGGCGCAACGAAATTTGTTACGCTGGACATCCGGAATGGTTTTGATACTGAAGAATGTCTGAAAGTAGCTGCGGCGATCGCACATTCTCCGCTTGTAAAAACTGCATTGTTTGCCTCTGATCCTAATTGGGGAAGAATACTGGCTGCAATCGGGCGCGCCGGGCTTGAAAATCCGGATATCAGAAAAATTGCAATTTATATAGATAATGTTTGTATCATTGAACATGGTGAATTATCTCCGGATTATACAGAATCGGAAGGAAAGGCTATATTTCAGAAGGAGGAAATTACTATCACTGTAGATCTGAATTGCGGGACTGAAAGCCAGCAATTCTGGACATGTGATTTTTCATATGATTATGTCAGGATAAATGCAGAGTACCGCACCTGAGATTGAAATGAATGAATCAAGGCCGATGAGCATGTTGTTTATTGCAGCAAGTACAGAAAATATTATATAAAATAATTTTGGTCTAGATGCCACCAGAAGCCGTCCAGATTGTGGTTGGAGTAATTACCAATAATACAGGTGAGGTTTTACTGGCGAAAAGACCCCCTGATGTACATCAAGGCGGGTTATGGGAATTCCCCGGAGGAAAGCAGGAGCTGGATGAGGATATCAATACTGCATTGAGCAGGGAACTACTGGAGGAACTGGGCCTGATTGTTATTAAGGCCCGCCCGTTTATCAGGTTATTTTATGAATATCCTGATAAATCTGTGATATTAAATGTCTGGTTAATACAGGAATGGAAAGGAATACCGTATGGAAAGGAAGGCCAGTTGATTCAATGGTGCTGCAGGAATAATTTGCACGAAGTAAAATTATTACCAGCCAATGCAATGATCGTAAAAGCAATACAATTACCGGCATTGTATCTGATCAGTCCTGGTCCGGCAGGAGACAGGATGGATATGTTTATTACAGGGATAGAAAAATGCATTGTGGCAGGAACAAGGTTATTGCAGCTCCGTTGCCATGAAGATATATATAAGAACCATTCTGAAGTAATCACGAGAGTATTATCAATTTGCAATGCATACAATGCAAAACTTCTCCTGAATTCAACACCTGCGATAGCAGTAGCTCTCAAGGCCCATGGCGTACACTTGAACAGTGTCAGGTTGTTACAGTTGAATCAACGGCCGCTTGAGAGGAGTTTCTGGGTTTCTGCTTCTTGTCATAATCAGGATGAAATGGTGCATGCTGAAAGAATAGGGGTAGATTTTGCAGTTCTTTCCCCGGTTGAATTCACGGCCAGCCATCCGGATGCCAAACCTATGGGATGGAAAAAATTTTCAGAGTTGGCCGGACTTGCCAACATACCGGTTTATGCATTGGGTGGTATGCTCCCTGTGCATATGACCAGGGCCTGGAACAATGGTGCACAGGGTATTGCAATGTTAAGCGGTGTCTGGTCGTCAAATAAACCGGAAGACGTTATCAGAAATTGTATTAATGTTTAGATTCCCTGACGTCATCCACTTGTGTTTCCAGGGATGATATATCATCTGATATATGTTTTTTCCCATCTATCCAGTCACCCAAATCGATTAATTTGCAACGTTCACTACAAAATGGACGCCATTGATTTGTGCTTGAATATACAACTGGTTTATCGCACTGAGGACATTTGATTTGCATTAACTATAATATACAACAGTGGAGTTCGAATTCTACATTATCATGGGTTTGTACAGGACGTGATTTTGTTGATGATTGTTCCATAAATCTTACTGTGAAGCGGTGCTTGCCGCCACTAATCTCGGGATATAACTTACTTTCCACGGGAAGGAATATTCTTATTAATTGACATGATATATTCGATTCAATAGGTTTCTGAAAAAAGCCTGATGGTGCTTGTTCAGTTACCGGGTTAGCGCTGTTTCTTATCATATTCAGCGCCAGCTTCAGTCCATCATGCACAATTATCAGATCGCCATACCAATGATTGATATCATTCAGACGGTCATCAATCTGCTTATGTAACCAATAGTGATAATTTGGGAGATCAAAGTTACATGAACCTCCTGGAATGATATTACGTTGTTTTATTGATGTAATAAATTCATCCTGTTTAATATTTTGTCCAGGCTGGCAAGATGGTTTTTTGAGGGAATCCAGGATACTGATAATATTCTCAATAATACTTGCCAAACGATCCTGATCGACATTTGGGTTAACTGCCAGAGTATTCAATGTTGAAAGGTGGCGGTCAAGTTCTTTTATTAAATCTGATTTTATATCGGATCTTGTCATGATATCCGCTATATTAAGCAGATTTGTTATGGCAGCGCGATTATCCCATTCACTGGAACTATTTATATGATGGTTGGTTATCTTGAACAGATGTTCAAGCCGCAGAAAAGTCCTTATCCTTTCATTCAATGGTTGTTCATATATGATTCTAATCTGCACAGGAATACCGTTATCAAATCCGGTTATCGTCCTGGCAAACAGATCTATAAGATTTAATTACTTTCGGAAGCAATTTTATATTTTTCATTTAATTTATATATCTGATGTTTGAATGATTCAATATCACCGTCGTTATGGATAATATCATGAGCGAAACTTAATCGTTTTTTTCGTGAAACCTGTGCGCTTATAATTTTCGTAATTGTCTTATTGTCAATACTGTCACGATGGCTTGCACGAATAACCTGTTGTTCTTCGGTAGCATCAATAACGAGGATTCTGTCTACTTTGCCAGTAGCCCCGGTTTCAATCAACAGGGGTATACAGATTATGCAATAGTTTTTTTTAAGTTGTGATACCTGTTTATCAATCTCATTATAGATTAATGGATGTAAAATGCCTTCCAGTTTATGTCTGGCGTTATCATCCTCAAATACGATTTTTCGGAGCTTGGCCCGGTCCAGTTCACCATCCGTACGGACTACTTTGTCACCAAACAATCTGGTAATTGCCAGATATGCTGGCTCTCCTCTGGCGGTTAACTGATGTGCAATCTGGTCAGCATCAATAACTGGTACACCCAGTTCAGCAAAAATCATACAAGCCGTACTTTTCCCGCTTCCTATGCCACCAGTCAGGCCTATGCGTAATATATTTCCCATGAACGTCTATAACAGTTTCAGGTAAATATCCGTGATTTCTTGCCCCCAAATCAGTGCAATCCAGCCGGCAACTGCAAGGTAAGGTCCGAATGGGATGGGTTTACTTCTACCCTGTTTGCCAGTGAGTATAAGCGAAACACCAATAACAGACCCAAGCATGGACGACAGCAGAACAATTAAAGGCAGCATCTCCCACCCCAGCCATGCACCTAACATGGCGAGTAATTTAAAATCACCATAACCCATCCCTTCCTTGCCGGTAAGTGTTTTGAAACTTAAGAAAATTATCCAGAGTATTCCATAACCAAGCATTGCCCCGATTAAACTGGAATAAATGTCTGTAAACAGATTGAAGATATTACACGCAAGACCCAGCCACAGTAACGGCAGGATGATATCGTCAGGTAACAGCTGATGGTCGAAATCAATCATGCTTAGACATATCAGTGACCATGTAAGTATAACGGCGAACAATGTCTGAAGGTTATAACCAAAATGCCAGGCAATAAAACCGGTGAATAGACCGGTCAGCAGTTCAATAAATGGATAACGCAGTGAAATTTTATTATTGCAATTACTGCATTTGCCCTTCAGCAACAAATAACTGATGACAGGAATATTGTTGATTGCTTTGATCAAACTATGACAATGGGGGCAACTTGACCTGGGTGTAATTAGATTAAATGGTTCATCGGGACATTTGTTTAAATCATCCGGATTCCCGAATAATGATTGGCATTGTGATCGCCACTCACGTTCCATCATGATGGGTAATCTGTAAATTACTACATTAATGAAGCTGCCTACCAACAAGCCCAGAACTGCCATCAACAAAATAAAGACACCTGGATATATTTCGAAGTAAATAGATAGATACACTTGAACGATAGTTTTTAAATTAATAACACGATGATGTGTTTATGCAGGGGTTAGGTCTGTTTATAAAAATCTTAAAGTTGTTGATCCCGTTCCAGGATCAACAGTTTGATAATTGCCTAGACAACAGAACCCATCTTGAAGATCGGCAGATACATGCCGATTACCAGGCCGCCGATAACAACCCCCAGGAAGGCCATAATCATGGGTTCCAGCAAGCTGGTTAATGCTTCAACAGCATCATCCACCTCTTGCTCATACCAATCAGCCACTTTCCCGAGCATGGTGTCAATAGCACCGGATTCCTCACCAATGGCGACCATTTGAATCACCATATTGGGAAATAACTGGGTGTCCCGCATAGCTGCCTGTAGTTGAGTACCTGTAGAAATCTCATCCCTGATTTTTATACAGGCCTCGTAAAATATAATGTTACCACATGCTCCTGCCACCGAATTCATGGCCTCTACCAGTGGTGTACCGGCAGCAAACATGGTTTCCAGCGTTCTGGCATAGCGTGCGATGGCTGCTTTTTCCAGAATCATACCGATGATGGGTATTTTAAGAGACATCCGGTCCAGAAAATGGCCGAAGGCCTGGGAGCGTTTTCTGGCCTCAAGAAATCCTACCACGGCACCGGCTATGCCCAGACCTAACAACCACCAGTATTCCTGGAACCATTTGGATATATTGATGATCATTGTTGTCAGTGCAGGCAGATCAGCACCAAAACTGGAGAACAATTCCTGAAATTGCGGGATTACGAAGATCATCAATATGGTTACGATGACAAATGCAACCACAATCACCGCGGCCGGATAAAACAGTGCGGCCTTGATCTTGGATTTCAGGGCCTCAGTCTTTTCCATATAACTGGCAATCTTGTGTAAAATTCCCTCAAGGATACCGGCATGTTCACCTGCCTCAACCAGGTTGCAGTACAGGGCATTGAATTGCATGGGACGCTTGCGCAGTGCGTCAGTCAGTTGCCCGCCCGCTTCTACATCTGCCTTGATGCCCAGGATCAGGTCCTGCATGTTGGCATTATCGTGTCCCCGGCCAACGATCTCAAACGCCTGCACCAGCGGGACACCGGAAGACATCATGGTGGCCAACTGACGGCTGAATACAGTGATATCTTTGGGTGTAATCTTTTTTCCACGGCCACCACCGAGGATGGGTTTAGGTTTTTTCTTGACTTTAAGTGGGTTAATTCCCTGTCTGCGTAAAACCGCTTTGACCAATGCATCGCTCTGCCCGGTCATTTCGCCTTTGACACGCTTGCCCTGTTTGTCCGTGCCTTCCCATGCATACATTACCGATTTTGCAGCTTCAGCCATAATTTTTACTCTATAGTTACGCGGTTAACTTCGGCAAGACTGGTGATACCGTCCACGACCTTCTTCAATCCTGATGTGCGTAGATCCCATATGCCTTCTTTAAGGGCCTGATCAGCAAGTTGGACGGCATTGGCCCCTTCAATGATCAACCGTTTCATGGCATCTGAGATTGGCAAGACCTGATAGATACCGGCACGACCCTTGTAACCACTCGGGCACTCCGCGCCCCCATCACCGGCACCATAAATTGTGATACCCTTTTCTATCCATTCTTCGCGGAATCCTTCCTTCACCATGGCCTCCTTCGGCATATCAATCTTTACCCTGTAATCAGGGTGTAGTTTGCGGCACAGGCGCTGTCCGGTGATCAGGTTGATCGAAGTCGCTACGGCAAAGGCTTGTATACCCATATCCTGTAGACGTGTCAGGGTCTGCGGGCCATCATTGGTGTGGAGTGTGGACATCACCATGTGTCCGGTTTGTGCGGCCTTTACTGCAATGGAGCCTGTTTCCAGGTCGCGAATTTCCCCAACCAGGATAATGTCCGGGTCCTGGCGTAGAAAGGCCTTCAATGCCTTGGGAAATGTCATGCCGGTACGCTCATCGATCTGCACCTGGTTCACCCCCGGGAGGTTGATTTCAACCGGGTCCTCTGCGGTCGAGATATTAACGTCTGCCTGGTTCAGGATATTGATCCCGGAATAGAGTGAAACTGTTTTGCCGCTACCGGTGGGACCGGTGACCAGAAACATGCCATAAGGTTTATTCAGGTTTTTGAGGAACAGTTCTTTCTGGAAATCTTCATATCCCAGCTGGTCGATCTGCAATGCGGCAGCATCGGAATTCAGGATACGCAAAACCGCTTTTTCACCGAACAAGGTCGGGCAGGTACTGACGCGAAAATCGATGGATTTGGACTTGGAGAGTTTGAGTTTAATACGCCCATCCTGGGGGACACGCCGTTCCGAGACATCCAGACGCGACATGACCTTGATGCGGGCCGCAATCTTTTGCGAAAGGATGAGCGGTGGTCTGGCAACTTCCTCAAGCACACCGTCGATGCGGAAACGTACCCGGTATATCTTTTCATAGGGTTCGAAATGCAAATCAGACGCCCCTTTCTTGATAGCGTCCAGCATTACCTTGTTAACGAAACGTACGACCGGCGCATCATCTATCTCAGAATCATCCTGTGGCTGGGTAGTGCTTTCATCAGCAACATCCAGATCATCCAGTCCTTCCAGCCCATCATCATCTTCCATATTACCCAAACCGTCTTCTGCAGCTTCCAGTGCCTTATCTATGGCCTTGGCTAATTTGTCTTCTTCCACCAGAATGGCATCGGTGCCCATGCCTACCGCAAATTTAATCTCATCAAGGGCTTGAAGATTGGTTGGATCGGAAACTGCGACATTGAGGCGTTTCCCGCGTTTGAATATAGGTAACGAATGATGTTTTTTTATCAGGTCTTCCTTGATAAGTTTGGTGATGTCAGGATCCAACTCTAATGCATTGATATCCAGTAAAGGTACGCCGAACTCCTGTGAAGCTGCTAAGGCAATCTTGTTGCTGGGAGCAAGCTTGTTAGTCACCAGATAGGAAACAAATGGAGTTTTTTCCCTTAATGCGCTTTGAAATGCCTGTTGGGCTGTGGCTTCATCAAGCAGCCCGTCCATAACCAGCTTTCTTGCCAGGCCGCCCAGTTGGATTTTAGATGTTGTCGCTGCCATTGTGATTTTTATTCATATTTAGAAACTTTAACGTCTAAATATTAGATTATATGGAGGAAATTACCAACAGTTTTCCACTTGAAAGGGGTTTTACCGGAAGATACTAACCCGCCTCATGAATAAAACATCAAGATTGTGCTGCATCGCAACAATATCCAGGTATCTCTCGTGTTATTTGCTGAATTTGAGACCATCCTTAACCAGATCGACCTTGATAATATCTCCAGGCATGAATTGTCCGGCCAAAATGGCCTTGGCCAAAGGTGTCTCTACATGGTTCTGGATGGCGCGTTTCAGGGGTCTTGCCCCATAAACGGGATCAAAACCTACGTCCCCCAACCAGGCCATGGCTGCAGGCGTGATATTGATAGAGATATTTTGTTCAGACAGCCGGTCTGTCAGGTGCTTAATCTGAATGTTGGCAATGGCCCTGACCTGTTCATCCCGCAGGCTGTGAAATACCACAAGATCATCAATACGGTTAATAAACTCGGGACGGAAATGACTTGAAACAACATCAAGTACAGTGTTTTTCATCATCTCATAATTACTGCCAGCCGGCATTTCCCGGATACGATCCGAACCAAGATTGGATGTCATGACTATAACCGTATTCCGGAAGTTTACTGTGCGGCCGTGTCCATCAGTCAGTCTGCCGTCATCAAATACCTGTAGCAGGACATTGAATACATCCGGATGGGCCTTTTCCACTTCATCCAGCAATATCAAACTGTAAGGTTTGCGGCGTACGGCTTCAGTGAGATATCCGCCTTGCTCAAAACCTACATAACCCGGCGGTGCACCTATCAGTCTGGCTACAGCATGTTTTTCCATGTATTCAGACATGTCGACACGGACCATGGCTTCTTCAGTGTCAAACAGAAATTCAGCCAGTGTTTTACACAGTTCTGTCTTACCTACGCCCGTTGGCCCCAGAAACATGAATACTCCGCTTGGCCGGTTCGGATCAGCAAGCCCTGCACGCGAACGGCGGATGGCATCAGAAACCGCCTTAATGGCCTCATCCTGACCTACAACACGCTGATGCAGGAAATCTTCCATTTGCAGAAGTTTCTCACGTTCACCCTGCAACATTTTTGATACAGGTATGCCGGTCCACTTTGAGACCACCTCGGCGATCTCATTTTCTGTGACCTTGTTTCTGAGCAACTTCATGCCCTGTATATCGGTCTTGCTGGCCTGGTTAAGCTGTTTTTCCAGTTCTGGAATAATTCCGTATTGCAGTTCTGACATGCGATTCAGATCACCCGCACGTCTGGCAGTTTCAAATTCAATGCGGGCACGTTCAAGCTTTTCCTTAATGTGATGAGTGCCCTGCAATGTGGCTTTTTCAGCCACCCAGATTTCCTCCAGATTTGAAAATTCACGTTCTACTTTTTTTATCTCCTCCTCAAGGTTCTTCAGACGTTTCTTTGATGCCTCATCAGTTTCTTTTTTCAACGCCTCCCGCTCGATTTTCATCTGGATCAAACGGCGTTCGAGGCGATCCATGGATTCCGGTTTTGAATTGATCTCGATCGATATGCGGCTGGCCGATTCGTCTATCAGGTCGATGGCCTTGTCAGGTAACTGCCGGTCAGTGATATAACGATATGAGAGCGTGGCTGCAGCAACTATAGCCGGGTCGGTAATCTGCACGTTATGATGGACTTCATAACGTTCTTTCAGTCCACGCAGGATGGCAATCGTGTCTTCAATACTTGGTTCAATCACGAGGACCTTCTGGAAGCGCCGTTCAAGTGCAGCATCCTTTTCAATATTGTCACGGTATTCATTCAGTGTTGTGGCGCCGATACAATGCAATTCACCGCGGGACAGTGCTGGCTTGAGCATATTCCCGGCGTCCATGGCGCCCTCAGCCTTGCCGGCACCAACCATAGTATGGACTTCATCAATGAACAGGATGATTTTGCCTTCCTGTTTTATCAGATCATTAAGCACGGCCTTGAGACGTTCTTCAAATTCACCGCGGAATTTGGCGCCGGCAATCAGCGCACCCATATCCAGCGACAACAGACGTTTTTGTTTCAATGCCTCAGGGACTTCACCATTAATAATCCGCTGGGCCAGACCTTCGACAATCGCTGTTTTACCGACACCAGGTTCGCCAATCAGCACCGGATTATTCTTGGTACGGCGTTGCAGGACCTGAATGGTGCGCCGGATCTCGTCATCACGGCCTATCACCGGATCAAGTTTGCCCTGTTCGGCGCGGGCAGTGAGATCTATGGTATATTTTTCCAGTGCCTGACGGTTTTCCTCGGCATTTTGGTCCTGGACAGACTGGCCACCGCGTATGGAATCAATCGCATCTTCAATGCGTTTTTTCTCTGCGCCGGACTCACGGAATATCCGGCCCAGTTCTCCTTTGTCTTCCAGAGCGGCCAGTGCGAACAGTTCACTGGAGATGTATTGGTCCTTGCGGTTCTGGGCATATTTATCGGTGAGATTCAGCAGTTTTTCCAGGTCTTTCGAGATATGTACCTCGCCAGCTGCTCCCTGAATCTGCGGCAGGCGGTCCAGTGCCTGTCCAAGCTTCGCTCTGAACTGATTATTATTGATACCGGCTTTGGTCAAAACATGGCGCATGCCGCCGCCTTCCTGATCAAGCAGGGCAATCATTACATGCGCAGGTTCAATGAATTGTTGATCACGGCCGAGTGCCAGACTCTGGGCATCAGCGAGCGCCATCTGGAATTTGGAAGTTAATTTGTCAAAACGCATTGTCGAAACCTGCTTTATAAAATGAGATATTCACTAAATATGGGCAGGGAGGAAAGTATTCAAGTGTTATACAGTAATTAGTAATTGGTGATTAGTCATTAGTAATTTGTAAGAAAATCGACATAATCTTTGCCAATCACCCGCCGCTCCTGCGCAGTCGCTCCCAGCATCCTGCTTCTCGCGACACTAATACATCCCTGTATGTCGTCCTGCGCTCGCGGCATTTGTGCATCCTGCACATCATCACCAATCACCAATTTTAATACACTCCAATGACCTGATAGGAGCGGGATATCTTCGATACTGCTAAAACATAAGCCGCCGTGCGGAAATCCCTGATTTTTTTATTACTGTTTTTAGCTTCACTGATCTGCTGGTAGGCAAGCCGCATGGTATCGTCCAGCCCGGATCGCACCAGATCCAGTTCATCAGCACCACGTACTATTTCAGCCTCCAGCCAGTCAGGCACTTCACGGCCGGTGAGTGATTCGATGGCACTGATCACATGCCGGCCACGTATTTCATCATAACGGCGTTCCATACGCCCAAAACGGATGTGCGAAAGATTTCGTATCCACTCAAAATACGAAACAGTCACCCCACCGGCATTGGCATAAGCGTCTGGCAGGATCGTGATGCCACGTTTGTTCAGAATCTCATCTGCCTCGAAGGTCACCGGTCCATTGGCTGCTTCACATATGAGCCTGGTCTTGATTTTTTCTGCATTGTCAGCAGTAATCACGCTCTCCATTGCAGCCGGGATCAGGATATCGCAGGTCATTTCCAGTGCTTTGTTTCCGTTTTCTGAGTAGACTGCATCCGGAAAACCCTTAATACACCCGTCATGTTCATTCATATATTGCCGAACATGTTCTATAGAAAAACCAGCATCATTAACCAGTGCACCATCACGTTCGATGATGGCTATGATTAGGGCCTTGTCTTCTTCCTGCAGAAGTTTTGCAGCATGATATCCGACATTTCCCAGACCCTGGATTACAATCCGTTTATCTTCCAGACCACCGGAAAGACCGGCCGATTTCATATCAGCCGGGTGACGGAAGAACTCGCGTAACGCGTAAACCACGCCACGACCGGTAGCTTCAGTACGCCCGCGGATCCCGCCATGGTGTACCGGTTTGCCGGTAACACAACCCTGGTAATCAATATCTTCCGGATGCAGGTGTTTATAGGTGTCCATGATCCATGCCATCTCACGTTCACCAGTACCGACATCGGGTGCCGGGACATTGGTTGCCGGGCTCAGAAAACCCTTGCGCACCAGTTCACGGGTGAAACGGCGGGTGATCAACTGCAATTCATCACGAGTGTAATTTCTGGGGTCTATTAACAGACCGCCCTTGGAACCGCCAAAAGGAACATCAACGATGGCACACTTGTAGGTCATCAGTGCCGCCAGGGCCTCGACTTCATCCTGATCGACTATCGGCGCATAACGGATGCCGCCCTTGGAAGGGAGGCGATGAGTACTATGTGTTGCACGCCAGCCTGTAAAGACCTCGATCTTGCCTTTGATGTTGACCGGGAATTTGACCTGGAGCACGGCACTGCAGGCTTTAATATCATTGGCAACGCCCGGATCAATATCCAGAACCTTGAAGGCCCGGTCAACCATATGGTTGACACTGGCGCTGAAGGAATAAGGTTTTTTGCTGGCCATAGGAAATACCTTTATCTTGTAATTATTAGTGAGAGCAGGGCACGATTATTCCCGTTTCTTGTAACAAGCTTAGCCCAAGATCAGGGATGATTCATCCATATGAGGCTGGCAACCCGGCCGGTAATACCATCCCGGCGATAAGAATAAAAATGCTGATAGTCAGTATAGGTGCAATATTCCCCCCCGTAGGTGTCCTGTATTCCTGCGCACAACAGTTGTTGCCTGACCAGCATCTGCATGTCTGCAAACCAGTGTCCTGGGCGGCCCGGCTTAAAGGCCCCACCCGGATCATTGATTATTTTCAGGCAGGCGGTACGGACTTCTTCACCGACTTCGTAGTGATTGGCGCTGATATTAGGCCCTATCCAGGCCATGAGTTCCTGTGGTCTTGTCGCGAATGCATTTAATGTGTTGCTGATAATATTGCCACTGAAACCGCGCCAGCCGGTATGTATGGCCGCAATTTCTGTACCGGCCGTATTACATAACAACAACGGCAGACAATCGGCAGTCAATACTACGCATATTTGATTCTGTTTATTGGTGTATGCACCATCAGCGGGTTGATTGATGTTTTCTGTTGCCAGGTTGATGACTTTGTTGCCGTGTATCTGTTGTAGCCATAAAGGCTCATCTGGCAGTGATAACCGTTCGCCCAGAAGTATGCGGTTTTGTGAGACATGTCCCGGGTTGTCATCAACATGGCTGGCAAGATTCATCGAGGAATATGTTCCCAGTGAACAGCCACCGATGCGCGTGGTGGTGCCAGCATATATGTGTTTCGGCGCAGGCCAGTCAGCCGGGATCCAGCGGACATTATCGGGAGTCTGTGGCATCCTTATCCAGCGCTTCGAGAAGTTTTTGCATATCTTCGGGCAATGGCGCCTCACAGGTCAGCATTTCTCCAGTATGAGGGTGTTGCAGGGTGATTGCGCACGCATGCAGTGCCTGGCGTGGAAAAGTTTGCAGCATGTTAATCAATGGCTGACTTGCACCCCTGGGCAAGTGTGCACGGCCGGCATAAACCGGGTCACCCACAAGCGGGTATTTCAACCAGGCCATATGCACGCGTATCTGATGTGTACGCCCGGTTTCCAGTTGCAAACGGATATGCGTATGTGATCGGTATTTTTTGATGATCCGGAAATGTGTCACGGCCGCTTTGCCATGATCCTGCACAGCCATCTGTGTACGTTTTCTGGGATGCCGTCCTATGGGTTGATCTACACTTCCGCCTGCTGTCATGACACCACTGACAATAGCCTGATATTCACGTTTGATATTTCGTGCCTGTAATTGTGCTACAAGAAAAGTATGTACCTCGGGACTGCGAGCAATGATCATAACGCCGGAGGTGTCCTTATCCAGGCGGTGTACGATTCCTGCACGCGGGACAACTTTCAGTCCGGGGTCATGATGTAACAAGGCGTTCAGGATCGTATGTTCCCTGTTGCCGGCACCCGGATGTACCACCAGTCCGGGAGGCTTGTTCAGAACCAGAAGTTGTACATCTTCATATATGATCTGCAGGGGAATATCTTCAGCAGTGGAATTTTCCTGCGGTTTAAAACTGGCTTTAATCTCAATATGCTCTCCGCCTTTAACCCGCTGACGCTGGCTTACAGCCTGATAATTCAACTGCACTTCACCACTACGAATCCATTCCTGCAGACGTGCACGTGAATGATCCTGAAACAAAATTGCCAAAGCCTGGTCCAGGCGTTTACCAGCCAGGTCTTCCGGTATTTTTGCTGTCAGGTGTATGAGTTTGGTCATCTCTGTATGCAATTAATCGTGATAAGCAGTATATTTAAGAATACGTTATTTTAATCGATTTCTTTACCCGGCAGGCTAAATTGAATATTCTGTTGTTATGTCAAGAGTAATAATCCTTATTTGTATCCTGCTTTGTGCAGGGTGTTCCTATTTTCAGGACAAGGAAGATTATACTCAAGATTGGACCGCCGAACGCCTTTATGCCGAGGCCAGGGGTCAACTGGATTCCGGTAACTATACCAAGGCAGTTGAACTCTATGAAAAGCTGGAAGGACGCTTCCCGTTCGGGGTTTATGGCCAGCAGGCCTTGCTGGATCTGGCCTATGCCTATTTCAAGAATGACGAGCCAGATGCTTCTATTTCGGCAGCAAACCGGTTTATCAAACTTTATCCCCAGAATGCGCATGTTGATTATGCCTATTACTTGAAGGGGCTTGCCAATTTCAACCGGGGCAAGGGGTTTACTGAACGCTATCTGCCGATTGATGCTGCTCAACGGGATCCGGACTCAGCGCTCAAGGCCTTTCAGGATTTCTCGGAAATGGCGAGGTTGTTTCCCGATAGCCAGTATGCAGATGATGCCCGGCTGCGTATGGTGTTTTTGCGTAATCAACTCGCTGACCATGAAGTAAATGTAGCCAGTTACTATATGCGTCGCGGGGCGTTTATAGCTGCGATCAATCGCGCAAAATATGTCGTAGAAAAATACCCGAGAACACCCGCGATACCTGAGGCGTTGGTGATTATGGCCAAGGCTTACAAGGTGATGGAAATGAATGATCTCTCCGATGATGCGATCAGGGTGCTGGAGATAAACTACCCCAACCATCCGGGCATTTATGAAGTCAGGGAAATAGTCGTCAGGTAATACCAGCCCTGTAGTTCTGAACTTGCAAGTTGTTTATTCACGATAACCTGATGTAATTGGATAACGGCGGTCACGGCCGAAAGCGCGCTGGGTGATCCTGACCCCGGGTGCTGCCTGTCGCCGCTTGTATTCATTTCTGTCCACCATCATCACAACTTTTTTTACTGTTTCCGGATCAAATCCGGTCTTGATAATTTCTTCCGGGCTTTGATCCTGCTCGATATAGCGTTCCAGTACCGGGTCAAGAATGTCATAAAGTGGCAGTGAATCCTGGTCCAATTGGTTTTCTCTTAATTCTGCGGTGGGAGGGCGGTCTATAATCCGCTGTGGAATGTCATGTGACTGCTGGTTACGCCAGTTGCTGAGTTTGTACACCAACGTTTTACTGACATCTTTTAACGGCGCGAAACCACCTGCCATATCACCATAAAGTGTTGCATAACCAACCGACATTTCGCTCTTGTTGCCTGTAGTCAGTACCAGCTTGCCGGTTTTATTCGAGATGGCCATCAGCAAAATACCCCGGCATCTGGACTGGATATTTTCTTCTGTGGTGTCCGGCGGCAGGTTGGCAAAGACCGGTTGCAGGCTTTCAGTAAAGGCAGCAAAAGGTTTTTCTATGGAAATGGTGTTTGCCTTGACCCCCAGCAGTTTGGACATAACCTCTGCATCTTCCATACTCATTGCTGAAGTGTAACGTGATGGCATGATTATCGCTTCTACATTGTTCTTCCCCAAGGCATCTACAGCTATGCAGAGTGTCAAGGCTGAATCAATACCGCCGGAAAGACCAATAATGGCACCACTGAATCCGTTTTTTTGAACATAATCTCTCACCCCGAGTACCAGCGCCTGATAGATGGCTTCTTCTCTGGAAAAATCCTGTTTTGGATATTCAAAGGGTGTAGAAAACCGGCCATTTCCATTGGCAGAAAATTCGATGATATAAAGCCCTTCCTCGAATTGTGGTGCCTGGAAAACAATATTGCCCTGACTATCGACAGCCATGGAGCCACCATCAAATACCAGTTCGTCCTGTCCGCCGACAAGATTCACATAAACAATATTCAAACCAGACTCGGCCACGCGCTGTTTTAATATCTGTTTGCGTAAACTGATTTTGTCGATGTGATAAGGAGAGGCGTTGATATTGATCATCAATTTTGCGCCAGCTTTAGCGGCTTGTTCGCAAACTGACCTGTCCCAGATATCTTCACAGATACTCAGGGCAGTGGGTATGCCTTTCAAATCAAAAACACAATTTTCGGTGCCCGCTTCGAAATAGCGTTTTTCATCAAATACACCGTAATTAGGCAAATATTGTTTAGCATACGTTTGCCTGATTTTCCCATCTCGTATCAGGCTGCAAGCATTGTAGGTATGGCTGTCCTTTTTGTGCGGGCTACCAATAATAATATCAATACCACTTACAGCACCGGTTAGTTCATTTAATGCATTTTTTATCTGTGCATAAAAAGCTGCCCTGTATAAAAGGTCTTCAGGTGGATAACCGGTAATTGCAAGTTCAGGGAAAATAATGATGTCTGAAGCAAATGAATCGCGCGCCTTTATGGAATGGTTGATCACCATTTCAGTGTTGCGTTTAATATCACCAACGATGGTATTAATCTGCGCCAGAGCTATACGAATGTTTTTACCGGACATATGCGTGTTTTTAACTTTTGTATCCCTTGCAGGTTAACAGGCAAAAGAACGGCCGTTTGCCATTATAATGTATAAGGATCAACAGTATTAATTTTGTTGAGTGACCGATAGTGCACTATAAAAAGGATGGAATATCGCGTCACATCAGTCAATTTAAGTGAATTAGGTTATCCCGGACTATATCAGGTGTTTTTTTGTGTATTACTGGCGGCAGTAAAAATCATGGCGAGAGTTTTCTGGCAATACTTGCGCCAAGTTCCGCGGGTGAACGCACGGTCGTGACATTGGCTGCTTCCAGTGCTGCGAATTTATCATTGGCTGTACCCTTGCCACCAGAGATGATGGCACCGGCATGCCCCATACGTTTGCCCGGTGGCGCTGTAACACCGGCAATATAACCGACAACCGGTTTCGTAACGTTGGCATTAATAAATGCAGCAGCCTCTTCTTCAGCAGTTCCACCAATTTCACCCACCATGATAATGCCTTTCGTATCCGGGTCTTGTTCAAAGAGTGCAAGGCAATCAATAAAATTTACACCGTGGATCGGGTCACCGCCTATACCGACGCAGGTACTTTGCCCAAGTCCGTTTAATGTAGTCTGATGGACAGCTTCATAGGTCAGTGTACCGGAACGTGAGACAATACCGACGCAACCAGGCTTGTGGATATTACCGGGCATGATCCCGATCTTGCATTGTCCCGGTGTAATCACTCCCGGGCAATTCGGGCCAACCAGACGCACATCCGGGCACCGCTCCAGATAGGCACGTACCTTCAGCATATCCAGTACGGGTATTCCTTCTGTGATACAAATAACAATCTTTATCCCGGCGTCAATTGCCTCGGTAATTGATTCTGCTGCAAATGCAGCAGGTACCATGATCAAGCTGGCATCTGCCCCGGTTTTTGCAACGGCCTCATGCGCTGTATTAAATACAGGACGGTTCAGATGTTTCTCACCACCGCGTCCAGGTGTAACACCTCCCATAACCTGCGTGCCGTAATCGATGGCCTGTTGGGCATGAAATGTTCCCTGCCGTCCGGTAAAACCCTGAACAATAACCCGGGTATTTTTGTCGATGAGAATACTCATATAAATTTATTCCCGGATTAATTTGTTGATGTTTGGAACATGGCATTTACCGTCCCTGGTGCTTCCACCTGCCTGTCCATCCCTAAGTCGTTGACTCACACCATCCTTGGTGTTCGCCCTTCGAGCAGCCTGCGGCTGTCCAAATTCGATCCAATCGAATTTGTCACCGGTGAAAAATCTGCCGGGAGCAGATTTTGGCAGCGTTAGCTGCCCATAAGGGTGCAATACAGGGAAGTATTGCATCCAAAGACACGTTAAGTGTCTTTTCCATTTTCCGGTTCGCCCCTGCCGCCCGGTAAAACCCTGGACTATGATTTTTGTGTTTTTATTGATCAGGATGCTCATTGTTGTTTTGCTCCGGCAGCAGCAACGGCTTTGGTTGCAGCATCAGCCAGATCATCGGCGGAAATGATTTTTAACTTGCTCCCGGCGAGTGTTTTTTTCCCTGCTTCGACATTTGTTCCTTCCAGCCTTACGACAACCGGAACATTGACGCCCACTTCCTGGATGGCCTTGATTACACCTTCAGCAATCAGGTCACAACGGACAATGCCACCAAAAATATTGACCAGTATGGCTTTAACCTTCTTATCGGTGACAATCAGCTTGAACGCCTCTGCCACTTTTTCTGCAGTCGCACCTCCGCCAACATCCAGAAAATTGGCAGGTTCTCCACCATGTAACTTGATGATATCCATCGTTGCCATGGCCAGTCCGGCACCGTTAACCATACAAGCGATATTGCCGTCCAGTGTGACGTAGTTCAGATCGTAGCGCTTGGCAATACTCTCTTTCTCATCTTCCTGACTGGAATCACGCCATTCTTCCAGGTTGGCCTGCCTGAACAAGGCGTTGTCATCGATAGAAACTTTTGCATCCAGGGCCTCCAGATTGCCAGCCTTGTTCAACATCAGGGGATTGATTTCAATCAGACTCAGGTCCTTGTCCATGAAAAGTTGATAAAGGGCCTTGATAATCTTGTGCAGTTGTTTTTGCTGGTCTCCATTCAAACCAAGAGCATAACCGATACGGCGTGACTGGAAACCCTGAACCCCGAGGAGGGGGTCAATTATGGTATTGA
>MGYU01000089.1 GCA_001801885.1 Gammaproteobacteria bacterium RIFCSPLOWO2_12_47_11 | reverse complement strand
GCCATCAGTACCGCATCAAACCCAGGGCTACCAGGCCAGCGCAGATGCCCAATCCCGGTTGAACCGTTATCTGGTCAATCATAATGAGTACCAGTCCAATGCAGGTGTGCAGGGGATGCTGCCTTATGTCAGAATCGTGGCCCATGAAGTTGAGGAATAAACCAGTTACAGGCCACAGTGTTTTACTGCAAGGGCTGATATCTGCTTTTCTGCTGTTACTCCCGTCCGTACTTCTGGCAGATGAAGATACTTCGCATCAGGCGCAACAACTGATTAATGCCATGTCCAAGGCCAGCAAGGAGCTGAATTATGACGGTATTTTCGTCTATCAGCGTGGCAGCCAGATAGAAGCCATGCGCCTGATACACAAGGCAGATACCGATGGTGAACATGAACGCATGGTATCGTTAACCGGCCATGCCCGGGAAGTGATACGGGATGGACAGTCTGTGACCTGTATATTTCCTGAAAATCGTTCGGTCATGGTGAAGAGAAACCAGCCGAAACAATTGTTGGCCGCCCAATTACCACAACCCATTGAGAAGATAGCCGACTTTTACGGCTTTGCAGTCAGTGGCAAGGATCGGATTGCCGATCGTTCTACCTGGGTTGTCAATATTGTGCCTAAAGATGATTATCGCTATGGTTACCAGTTATGGATTGATGAAGAAACAAAGTTGCTCCTGAAATCAGAACTCAGGGATAACTCAGGCCGGCCTATAGAACAGATACTCTTTACCCATCTGGATGTTGTTGACCATATATCACCGGATCTGCTCAAGCCATCCATATCCGGACCAGGTTATACCTGGTACAGTGGTTCGGCTGAAGACACTCCCGTCAGTGTACACAACACAGAATGGGCGGTATTGTCCATGCCCAGAGGTTTTTCCCAGAGTGATCATGAAATACAGGCCCTGGCTGAGGGATACATGCCGGTTGAACATATGGTGTACAGTGACGGTCTTGCCATGGTATCTGTTTTTATCGAAAAAATAGATAAGGAATCTAATGAAATCAGGGGTGTTTCCAGAATGGGGGGCGTCAACACCTATGCAACCTATTCCAATGGATATCAGGTCACTGCAGTCGGTGAAGTTCCCCTGAAAACTGTCCAGTCTATGGCAACATCCGTCGTTCAGAACAGATAAAAATCAGATACCGGTTATTTTTAATTACCTAGTTTGAAACTAGCACTGTTATTAAAACCTTATAATTATCCGAAAACTTTAAATTTGAAAATATTTGTGGTGAATACATGTATATAAAATATCGTAATACCGTCTTTCTACAATTCACACAATTTTTATTACTGTTATTATTCGTTTTGGCCGGTAATACATACGCCGCTTCACTTCCAGATTTTACACCGCTGGTAGAAGCGAATTCCGCAGCGGTTGTTAATATCAGCACCACAGCAAAGAAAAAAGCGGTGGGGGATGGCGGCCCTGATCACGGTTACAATATGCCGGATATCCCGGAAGACCACCCGTTTTATGATTTCTTCAAAAAATACTTTGGTGAGATCCCGGAGGGCGGACTGGATCCTTTTGAACAGCGTTCCTCATTGGGTTCAGGCTTCATATTATCTGAAGACGGTTATGTGATTACAAACAATCATGTAGTCAAGGATGCGGATGAAATTGTCGTGAGCCTGCAGGATCGGCGTGAATTTATAGCTGAACTGGTTGGAACGGATGCGAGTAGCGATATTGCTGTGTTGAAAATTAGTGGTGAAAACCTGCCCAGTGTCAAACTGGGTGATTCCAGTTCGTTAAAAGTAGGTGAATGGGTTCTGGCCATTGGTTCACCGTTTGGATTTAATCATTCTGTTACTGCCGGCATAGTGAGTGCGATAGGACGCAGTTTGCCAAACGAAAATTACGTGCCATTCATTCAGACCGATGTTGCTATCAATCCAGGAAATTCAGGTGGTCCGTTATTTAATCTTGATGGCGAAGTGGTTGGCGTTAATTCCCAGATATATAGCAGGACCGGTGGATTTATGGGATTGTCATTTGCTGTACCGATTGATGTGGTCACTAATGTTTATGAGCAGTTACGTGATAAAGGACATGTATCCCGTGGCTGGCTGGGCGTCCTGATACAGGATGTAACACGTGAACTGGCAGAATCATTCGGCATGAATCACCCACATGGTGCATTAATCGCCAAGATTTTGCCAGGTGGACCTGCTGAACAGGCCGGTTTTGAAGTCGGTGATGTAATTGTAAAGTTTGACGGTAATGAGATCAGTTTTTCATCTGATTTGCCACCTATCGTCGGAAGCAGCAAGATCGGTACCAAGACCCCTGTTGAAATCATCCGCCGGGGCAAGAGCCAGACATTAAATGTCACAATCGCAGAGTTACCTGTGGAAGATGATATACAGATCGCCTCCAGCGGGAAAGGCAGTGCAGTTAAATCAAATGTATTGAATGTTGTAGTCAAGGATCTCACTGCCGAACAGAAAAAAGCACAGGAAATTGAAGATCATGGCGTGCTGGTTGATGCTGTTGCGGAAGGACCGGCACAACAGGCAGGTGTCAGAAAAGGAGATATCATTTTACTGATTAACAATATCAAGGTTAAAGATGCCCAGCATTTCTATAAAATGGTTGAGGAATTGCCAAAGGACAAATCCATTCCCATACTTCTGCAGAGGCGTGGTGGCCCAATATTTATTGCCTTGAAACTGTCTGATGATTAGTGGCGATTAATCTTAGATTATACAGCCGCCCAGGCTGTCATCTTTGCGATGAGATGCTGGATGCCCTGATGTCTATGGACATCGCCAGTCAATGCAGTGTACAAGTTCTCGATATAGACACTGATCCATTGTTGCAAAAACAGTTTGCTTTGAGAATTCCCGTACTGGCTGGTGAAGAGGGGAATATGATCATTTGTGAGCAATCACTTGATCGGCAGGCTGTTATCAAGTACCTGACTGCACGGAGCAGCTAGTCAACCGGCATTCCCTGTCTTTTATTGCTTCAGGACAATAGTATATTGTTCATGTCTGCCCGGATAAGATAGAATCGCCCGCTATTTGAAAACCGGCAGGAACGTACATTTCACCGGACCTTATGGTCCGGTAAACATTTATCTATATCATATGCAACATATAAGGAATTTCTCGATTATAGCCCACATTGATCATGGCAAATCAACGCTTGCCGACCGTTTTATACAGATATGTGGCACCCTCAGTGCAAGGGAAATGTCAGCTCAGGTACTTGATTCCATGGATATTGAGCGAGAGCGCGGGATCACCATCAAGGCACAGAGTGTTACACTTGATTATCATGCCCGCAACGGCAAAACCTACAAACTGAATTTTATTGATACACCCGGCCATGTCGATTTCAGTTATGAAGTTTCACGCTCACTGGCCGCATGTGAAGGTGCTTTGCTGGTAGTAGACGCTGCCCAGGGTGTGGAAGCACAAAGTGTGGCGAATTGTTTAACTGCAATAAATCTGAATCTCGAAGTACTGCCGGTACTTAACAAAATTGATTTGCCCGCCGCAGATCCGCAACGGGTCATAAATGAAATTGAAGAAATCATAGGTATACCGGCCAAACATGCAACACTGATCAGCGCTAAAAAGGGCATAGGCATTGAAGACTTGCTTGAACAGATTGTGGCTGAAATACCCCCGCCCAAAGGGGATCCGGATGCTCCACTGAAGGCATTAATCATAGACTCATGGTTTGATAATTATCTGGGTGTTGTATCACTGGTACGTGTTGTTGATGGCGTTATGCCGGTGGGGAAAAAAATGCGTGTCATGTCAACACAGCGGGACTACCTGATAGATGAAGCAGGTATCTTCACACCAAAGCGCCAGCCCCGAAATATTTTAGGAACAGGCGAGGTGGGCTATGTGGTGGCAAGTATCAAAAATATTGATGGTGCCCCGGTCGGGGACACATTGACACTGGCTGATAATCCGGCCGACAAACCACTGGCGGGATTCAAGGCAATACAACCCAAGGTTTTTTCCGGACTCTATCCGGTAGATTCGGCGGATTATGAGGCATTCCGGGAAGCACTCTCCAAGCTCAGGTTGAATGATGCTGCCTTGCATTATGAGCCCGAAACTTCCCAGGCACTGGGTTTTGGATTTCGTTGCGGATTTCTGGGTTTGTTACATATGGAGATTATCCAGGAACGTCTCGAACGTGAATATGACCTTAACCTGATTACTACAGCCCCTACGGTTATTTATGAAGTTGAAACAAACACGGGGGAAGTGATAAATATAGATAATCCTGCAAAACTGCCGCCCGTTGAGAAGATCAAGGAAATCCGTGAACCGATCATTTATGCTGATATCCTGGTCCCTTCAGATCACCTGGGTAATGTAATTTCTCTTTGTATAGAGAAACGCGGCATTCAGAAAAAACTGCAATATCTGGGCAAACAAATCTCGCTCGGATTCGAGATACCGCTAAATGAAGTGGTGCTTGATTTTTTTGACCGTTTAAAATCAGCGAGCCGGGGTTATGCCTCATTTGATTATCATCTGGTCTGTTTCAGGCCATCCAGGCTGGTAAAACTTGATATCATGATCAATGGTGAACGTGTAGACGCATTGTCCTGTATTGTTCATCAGGATCAGGCACAAAATCGCGGGCGTGAGTTAGTTGAAAAAATGAAGGATTTTATACCCAGACAAATGTACGAGGTGGCATTGCAGGCAGCAATAGGATCCAAAATCCTGGCACGGCAGACAGTGAAGGCGCTGCGCAAGAATGTGACGGCAAAATGTTATGGTGGTGATATCACCCGGAAACGTAAATTGCTTGAAAAGCAAAAGGCCGGGAAAAAACGCATGAAGCAATTCGGCTCGGTTGAACTGCCCCAGGAAGCGTTTATGGCAATACTGCATGTGGGTAAGGACTGATGAACATCGATTTTGCTGCTGTACTGGTTTTTTTGACTTTTCTCAGCGGTTTTATCTGGTTATTTGACAGCCTTGTTTTTTCTGCAAAAAGAAAAGCCATTGCAATAGAGTCCGGGGGAGTTGAGAAAACACCGGAAACGCCATTGATGGTGGATTATGCGAAATCTTTTTTCCCTATCTTTTTGTTTGTACTCATACTACGTTCATTTATAGCAGAACCTTTCCGGATTCCTTCTGCCTCCATGATGCCCACCCTGTTGATTGGCGACTTTATCCTGGTGAATAAATATGATTATGGCATTCGACTCCCGGTATTAAATACCCTCGTATACAGAAATAAAACCCCTGAAAGAGGGGATATTATTGTGTTCCGTTACCCGGAAGACCCGAGTATTCCCTATATAAAAAGAGTAGTGGGCTTGCCAGGCGATCATATTACCTATTACGATAAGACCTTGTTTATCAACGGCAAACCCGTCGAACAGGAAGATCTGGGAAAGTATGTGGCCATGGGCTCTGGCAAAATGATGGATGGTGCATCGCTCAGGCTGGAAAATCTGGAATCGGTGACTCATGAAATACTTGTCGATCTGGAGAGATATTCCAGAGATGTTGAAGGCATCGTACCGGAAAACCATTATTTTGTACTGGGTGATAACCGGGACAACAGCAAGGACAGCCGTTATTGGGGTTTTGTGCCGGATAACAACCTGATTGGCCGGGCATTCCTGATCTGGATGAACTGGGACACCCGTAATGGTGGAATTGAATGGGGCAGAATTGGTACGATATTAAAATGACTATAATTTGGGAGTGCTACTATGAATAAAATGCTGAATGAACAACGTGGCGTTACGTTTCTGGGCTGGTGTATTATTCTGGCGATAATTGCGTTTTTTGTCCTGATCACACTCCGGTTATTTCCTTTGTATAATGAAAAAATGATAGCACTCAGCGCGATGAAATCTGTCGCAAGCCGGCCGGATGTAGCCGAGATGTCCGACACGGAGGTCATGAAAAGTTTTCTCAGGTCCATACAGATTGGCGGCTCACAACGATTTGACGATAAAACGGTAAAACAATATGCAAAGGTTGAAAAACCAAAAACCAAGGGTGGGCCAAGGTCATTGACCGTCACCTATGAGGTTAGAAATAAGTTTTATCAAGATATCGAATTTGTTTTGAATTTTAATGAAAGTGTAGAGTTGAGAGGAAGTCCATCTGGTGAATGAGCCGGTATATCAACTGGAACATAATCTGGGTTATACATTTGATAATAAGGCGTATTTAAACACTGCACTCACACATCGCAGTCTCGGCCAGGACAATAATGAACGGCTTGAATATCTCGGTGATGCCCTGCTGGGTTTTATTATTGCTGAAGCAATCTACAAGTTATACCCCAAGGCCTCTGAAGGAGAATTAACCCGGCTGCGCGCGACCCTGGTAAAGGGAGAAACCCTGGCAAAACTGGCCAGGAAGTTGAACCTGGGTAATTACATAAGACTTGGAGGCAGCGAATTAAAAAGCGGGGGTTGGCGCCGGAGTTCAATTCTTGCCAATGCAATAGAGGCATTAATCGGGGCTATTTATCTGGATGTAGGTATGGATATCTGTCGTGATACTGTCCTGAAATTGTACGGAGACATTCTTGAGAAAAGCACGCCAGAGACCCTCATCAAAGATCCAAAAACAAGGTTGCAGGAATATCTTCAATCACTGCAGATGGATCTGCCAGAGTATAGTGTAGTCGTGGAACGGGGTGAGGCGCACGATAAAATATTTACTGTGCGATGCGATATACTGGCCATGACAATTTCAGTCCAGGCAGAAGGCAAGAGCAAACGTAATGCTGAACAGGCCGCAGCCCAACTGGCACTGGATACTCTTAATATTTAAAACCTGTCTCTGGCCATTTTCATGAACACCATACTGGACCATTGTGGTTTCGTAACGATTGTCGGGCGCCCAAATACCGGAAAATCAACATTGCTGAATTGTATAATCGGCCGGAAACTAAGTATCACCTCCCGCAAACCACAGACTACGCGTACTCATCTGCTTGGTATTAAATCAGACAAAGACAGCCAGATGATTTTTGTAGACACGCCTGGCCTGCAAAAAAAACCGGCCAATTTATTCAATCGATATATGAATCGCGAGGTATTCAAAGCCTTGGCCAATATCGATCTGGCAGTTCATATTATCGAGGCATTGAACTGGAATGACCATGACGAAAATGTTTATACACATATCTGTAAACTTGCATGTCCGGTAATATTGGCCGTTAATAAAGTCGACCGGATCAAAAACAAGCAGGAATTACTGCCATTTATAGATAAATTGAATACAAGGGGCTTTTACAAAGAGATCATTCCTGTGTCGGCAAAAACCGGCAAGAATATCAACCTGCTCGAGGAGAACATAAAAAAATTATTACCTGCCGGCACTGCTCTTTTCCCGGATGACCAGGTAACGGACAGAAATGAGCGGTATTTCGCCGCTGAATTTATACGTGAAAAACTGACACACAGTCTTGGTGATGAATTGCCCTATAATATATCCGTCACGATAGATAAATTTCAGGAAGAACAACGTATCATAAAAATCAGTGCTACTATATGGGTGGCCAATGATGGACAAAAAAAGATTGTGATAGGGAAAAATGGCGCTGTTCTCAAGAAAGCCGGCCAGTTATCCAGAAAAGATATGGAAAACATGTTTGGTAAAAAAGTATTTCTTGAAACCTGGGTAAAAATCAAAGATAAGTGGACCAATAGTACACGGGCATTAAAACAGTTCGGCTATGACTCCCATTAAGTAATCCCGGCATGAAGGTAGAACTTAATCCTGCTTTTATATTACATCGCCGCCCATATCGAGAGACCAGTCTGTTACTGGATGTATTTTCCCGTAATTACGGCAGGATCGGATTGCTGGCCAAAGGCATCCGGAAAAATAAAAGCAACAAACCGGAAATTCTTCAACCACACCAACCATTACAGTTGGCATGGTCGGGGAAAGGAGAATTAATGACGCTGACTATGGCGGAGGCCGACAAGCCTGCTTATATATTAAAAGATAAAAAATTAATCGCAGGTTTTTATCTTAATGAAATCATTACAAGAATGTTACATCAGCATGAAGCACACCCGGATTTGTACATGATATATGACAAGACCCTGAATTTACTATCTACTGAAACTGCAAATGAGCAGGTGGTTATCAGGATATTCGAAAAGCGGTTACTTGATTCATTGGGCTATGGTCTTGTACTTGACCATGATGTAAATGGTAAAAAAATAAAACCGGACTGTGATTATTACTACCAGTCTGACCGTGGTCCGGTTATGGATATTCCGGGTAAATCCGATTATATTAAAATATCCGGTTTTACATTGCTGGCCATCAAAAAGGAAAAATTTGATTCAACGCAGATATTACACGAGGCAAAATTACTGATGCGGTTTATCCTGAAAAATCATCTTGGCGGGAAACCACTGGCAAGCAGAAAATTATATAAGTTATACCTCGAAAATTTAAAATAAATAACATTCGATAATCTTTCTGGACCACTCATGACGAATCGCGCACTATTGCTTGGCGTCAATATAGATCATGTTGCAACACTCCGCCAGGCAAGATTGACCGATTATCCCGATCCGGTTAAAGCAGCACTTGTTGCCGAAAGTGCAGGCGCAGATTCAATCACCCTGCATTTACGGGAAGACAGAAGGCATATTCAGGAAAAAGATGTGCAAATGCTCAAAAAAGTAATGACTACACCCATGAATCTGGAAATGGCCTTAACTGATGAAATGCTGTCTTTTGCCGAAAGAATCCAGCCGGAATTCTGTTGTCTGGTGCCGGAAAAGCGTGAAGAACTGACAACCGAAGGCGGGCTGGATATTGTGGGGAAATTGCACATGGCCAAAGTTGCATGTAAAAGATTGCATGAAGCCGGTATCAGGGTTTCACTGTTCATCGATGCTGATAATGCGCAGATCAATGCGGCCGCTGAATCCGGTGCCCGGGTTATAGAAATACATACAGGTCATTATGCCGATACCAGAAATGCCGTAAACAAAAGCGTTGAACTGGAGAAAATAGTCAAGGCCGTTGAATTTGCAAAATCACTGGGTTTGCAGGTCAATGCAGGACACGGCCTTAATTACGATAATGTGCAATCCATAGCAGCTATTGACGATATTATTGAATTGAATATTGGTCATAGCATCATTTCACAGTCCTTGTTTACCGGCATGTATGAAGCAGTACAAAAAATGAAACGCTTGATGCAGGAGGCGAGATCATGATCCATGGCATAGGAATAGACATGGTGGCGGTTTCCCGCATGCGGGATAACATAGACCAATATGGCAATAATTTTGCCAGTAAAATCCTGAACGATCATGAACTCAAGGAATACGAATCCGTTTCCAGCCCTGCTCATTATCTGGCTAAACATTTTGCTGCAAAGGAAGCCCTGACAAAGGCCCTGGGCACGGGATTCAGGGACGGTATATCCCTTAAAAATATCAGCATACATCATGAAACTTCAGGTCAACCAAGAATTGTATGTGATGGTAAAACAAGGGAAATTATGTCATCTATAGGTATAGTTTCCTGCCATCTCAGCCTGTCAGATGAAAAAGACTATGCGTACGCATGTGTGGTTCTTGAAAAAACACATGCTGCCGGGCATTAATATATTTTTTCTTAATTATTCTCTTATTTATACACTGTTAACATCATGTCTGAACTCCAGAAACAAATATTACGACGCCGTACCTTTGCGATCATTTCACATCCTGATGCCGGAAAAACAACTGTCACTGAACAGTTGCTGCTGTTTGGCGGTGCGATACAACTCGCGGGCACAGTAAAGGCCAGAAAATCCTCCAGACACGCGACCTCTGACTGGATGCAAATGGAAAAAGAGCGTGGTATTTCCATAACCAGCTCTGTAATGCAATTTGAATATGACAACAAGATAATAAATTTACTGGATACACCGGGACATGCAGATTTTTCCGAGGACACCTATCGTACCCTGACAGCTGTTGATTCTGCATTAATGGTCATCGATGTGGCCAAAGGTGTGGAAGACAGAACGCGAAAATTAATGGAGGTATGCCGTTTACGTAATACCCCCATCATTACATTTATCAATAAGCTGGACAGGGAAGGCAAGGAACCCATAGAACTGCTTGATGAAATCGAAAAGGAACTGAAGATTCAATGTGTTCCACTGACCTGGCCAGTGGGTATGGGCGGCCGTTTGAAAGGGATTTATCATTTTCAAGATAAATATTTGAGGATCTATGACAAAAAATCGAATACTCGTCACCAGCAAAAAATTGTCAATTTCCCTGAAGCTGACCTGACTGAAGATTTAAGGGTGTTGAGAGATCAGCTTATGGACGAGATAGAACTGGTACAGGGTGCCGGTGTGGAATTCAATAAGGACGATTTTCTGCAAGGCATTCAAACACCCGTATTTTTCGGTTCGGCCCTGCATAACTTTGGCATAGAGGAATTTCTGAGTTGCCTGACTACCCATGCACCCGCACCCGGGGCCAGGGAATCAATTGAAAGACGGGTGCAGCCAGATGAACCTAAATTCTCGGGGTTTGTATTTAAAATTCAGGCCAATATGGATCCAGCGCACAGGGATCGGGTTGCATTTGTCCGGATTTGTTCAGGTAAATATGAAAAAGGCATGAAGATGTATCACGTACGTTTGGGACGTGAGATGCAGGCTGCCAATGCCCTGACCTTCATGGCCGGTCAACGTGAGCATGCGGAGGAGGCCTGGGCCGGGGATATAATCGGGTTGCATAATCATGGGACGATTCAGGTCGGTGATACATTCACGCAGGGGGAGACCCTGACATATACGGGGATACCCTATTTCGCCCCTGAATTGTTCCGCAGGGTGCGTTTACAGGATCCACTTAAAACCAAGGCCCTGTTAAAAGGCCTGTTACAGCTCGGTGAAGAGGGCGCCACCCAGATATTCAGACCGTTGAACAGTAATGACCTGATCCTGGGTGCGGTCGGTATATTACAGTTTGACGTGGTTGCGTGGCGGCTGCAGGAAGAATACAGCGTGAAATGCATTTATGAGAATATCCCCGTCAACACCGCACGCTGGATTAAATGCGATGATCAGAAACGTCTGGATGAATTCAGACAAAAAGCAATAAATCATCTTGCTATTGATGGTGGCAACAGGCTGGCCTATCTGGCGCCGTCCCTGGTCAACCTGAATCTGACTATGGAGCGCTGGCCTGATATTACATTCAATGCAACATGTGAACACGCGGCGTGAACAGGATAAAAATCAAAAGATGCTCAGTCTTCCTTAACGGTATCTTCCACCTGGTTCGCATGTGGGCGCTGATTAATCGCGGTAATATCCTCAGCACGTTTCTGATCCTGGATTCCCTGGGCCGAACCAGCATTATTTTCGTTAAAATGTGATTCCACTGCAGTGGAATTCTGGTCCTCATTTACATTTACTGTATGATTCTGCTGATTGATGACCGGTGTTGCTTCAGGTATTGCCGCATTCTCCGGTTGGCCCGTGCCCCCAGCTTGTACAGTTTGACCGGCAGTATTAGCTGGTTTCGGATTATTTCCGGATCTTGACGCATCATCCTTGTGACGTCTTCTTCCACCCCGTCTGCCCCTTCTTTGCGACTGACCTGAAGATTGTGAACTTCCTTCATTTTCATTCTTGTCGCCCTTGAGTGGAAAATTACGCTGGCGGTTACCTTGTTTTGAATTCCTCTGTTGTTTGTTTCTATTATTGGACCTGGAATCCTGGTGACCGCGATGATAATCATGGCGCTTTGATTCTGCCGGTGTATGTCGTTCATCCGGGTTCTGCTCTTTATCGGGCACTCCGAATAAACTGCCAAACAACCGGGTAATCAGTCCTTTGGGTTTGCCTGTTTTTGATTCCCTGGCAGCTGTCGATGCAACCGGAACAGGTTTGTCAGGAATGATTTGCTTGATGGCAGGTTCTTCGCTACGTTGCTTTTTCTGTTCCAGCATTCTTTCAAGAACAGTATCCTTGCTCTCCGGCTGAATATTGTAACTGGGCTGGGTATATTCCTTGCTGCCTGCTTCGACAATACGGACCCTTTGAACAAGATATTGCGGCGTTTCCATGGAAGGTGTCGGCACCAGGATGATCTGAACGTCATGCCTGTGTTCTATCTCACTGATTGAGCGTCGTTTTTCATTTAACAGGTAAGTCGCAGCATCTACCGGTAATTGCGCAATCACCTTGGCCGTCATGTCCTTTATGGACTCTTCTTCAATAATACGCAAAACAGCCAGTGCGAGGGATTCAATGCCACGGATAGTCCCCTGGCCATCACAACGTGGGCAGGGGATATTACTTGCTTCACCGAGGGACGGTCGCAGCCTTTGCCGCGACATTTCAAGTAACCCAAAACGCGAAATCTTGCCGACCTGTACCCTGGCACGATCCATTTTCAGCTGATCCCGCAGACAATTTTCCACTTCACGCTGATTGCGGTTATTCATCATATCGATGAAATCAATGACAATGAGACCACCCAAATCACGTATTCTTAATTGACGTGCAATTTCTTCTGCTGCTTCAAGATTGGTATTCAGTGCGGTTTCTTCGATATCTCCGCCCGATGTTGAACGGGACGAATTAATGTCAATGGTCAACAGGGCCTCGGTATGATCGAAAATCAGGGAACCCCCTGACGGCAGACGGACCTCACGGGAAAATGCTGATTCAATCTGGCTTTCGATCTGGTAACGGGTAAATAAAGGATCCCGATCTTCATACAATTTCAGTTTGGACAGGTTTTGTGGCATGACCTGTTGCATGAAATCCATGGCCCGTTTGTAAACATCCCGGTTATCTACCCAGATTTCAGCAATATCCTTGCGCAGGTAATCACGTATGGCGCGGATGATGACTTCACTTTCCTGATAGATCAGGAACGGA
>MGYU01000088.1:2920-5379 GCA_001801885.1 Gammaproteobacteria bacterium RIFCSPLOWO2_12_47_11 | reverse complement strand
ACCCCGTGCTTGTGGGCCATTTCTGCAATGGCAGCCAGATCGATAATATTTCCCGCCGGATTACCTATGGATTCACAGAATACGGCCTTGGTTTTGTTATCTATTAGCCTGGCCATGCCTTTAATGTCCTTCGCGTCGGCAAAGCGGACCTCGAGGCCAATCTGCGGGAAGGTATGAGCGAAAAGATTGTAAGTGCCGCCATACAGCGCGGTTGTGGAAACAATATTATCCCCGGCACGCGCCAGTGTCAGGACTGAGTAATTGATGGCCGCCATGCCTGATGCCAGGCCCAGCGCACCAACACCGCCTTCCATTTTCGCAATCCGTTGTTCCAGCACCGCAGTCGTCGGATTCATAATGCGGGTATAAATATTTCCTTCAACTTTCAGATCAAACAGGTCTGCCCCGTGCCGGGTATTATCAAAGGCATAGGACGTGGTTTGATAGATAGGTACCGCGACTGCTTTAGTTGCCGGGTCGGGTGATAACCGCCATGAATGGCAACAGTTTCTATTTTCATCGTGGAGCACCTGAGTTTTTATTAGTTATGGGGGTATTATTACCCAGTATCCGGTTTTTGCACAAATCCGGTGCAACACAATTTTTATTGAGACAAAACCACGTGTTGATACCCGGGTCATTGCCGGATAATTTATGAATGACGTTCAAATAACTATCAATAAGGAAAACACATGCAGCCGATAATTTCTGTCAAGGATCTTAACAAGACCTATGCTACAGGATTCCGCGCACTCAAAAACATTAATCTGGACATCGATCGGGGAGAAATCTTTGCACTGCTCGGTCCGAACGGGGCCGGGAAGACGACATTGATCAATGTCATCTGCGGAATCGTCAACCCGAGCGAAGGCACTGTCCTGGCGGATAGTCACGACATAATCTCGGACTTTCGCGCAGCGCGGTCCAGGATTGGACTGGTGCCGCAGGAACTGTCCACCGACATGTTTGAAAGTGTCTGGGCCACGGTAAACTTCAGCCGCGGTCTGTTTGGCAAACCGCCGGATCCAGGCTATATCGAAAAGTTGCTGCGTGATCTCTCCCTGTGGGACAAAAAGGACTCGAAAATCCTGGCATTGTCGGGGGGCATGAAACGCCGGGTAATGATCGCCAAGGCCCTGTCACATGAACCCAGTATATTGTTTCTCGATGAACCGACGGCCGGTGTCGATGTCGAGCTGCGCCGTGATATGTGGGAGATGGTCCGGGGATTAAGGGAAAACGGCGTGACCATTATTTTAACCACCCACTACATCGAGGAGGCCGAGGAGATGGCAGATCGTATCGGGGTGATCAACAAAGGCGAGATCATCGTGGTGGAAGACAAGGCTGTGTTAATGAAGAAACTCGGCAAGAAACAATTGACTTTGCACTTGCAAAACCCGCTGGACAGGATCCCAGGTGAACTTTCCAGTTTCAGGCTGGAACTCGTGGCCGAAGGCAACGAGTTGATTTATACTTTTGATACACAAATTGAGCACACAGGTATCGCCGGGCTCCTGCGACGATTGAACGAACATGGCATCGACTTCAAGGATCTCCACTCCAGTGAAAGCTCGCTGGAAGAAATATTTGTCAGCCTGGTGAGGGCAAAATAATGAACATATACGCAATCAAGGCAATCTATTTTTTTGAAATGGCGCGCACCGGGCGAACATTGATGCAGAGTATTGCATCGCCGGTACTGTCAACCTCGCTTTATTTTGTAGTATTTGGTGCGGCTATCGGTACGCGCATGGGCGAGATCGACGGGGTCAACTACGGGGCCTTTATCATTCCCGGTTTGATCATATTGTCACTGTTGAGTGAGAGCATCTCCAACGCCTCCTTCGGCATCTACATGCCGAAGTTTACCGGCACGATCTACGAAGTCCTCTCCGCGCCGATTTCCTTTGTTGAGATCATCACCGGCTATGTCGGGGCGGCTGCCAGCAAATCGGTCATCCTCGGGGTCCTGATCCTGGCGACGGCCCGGTTGTTTGTGGATTATGAAATCGAGCATCCATTCTGGATGCTCGGGTTCCTTGTGCTCATCTCCGTGACCTTCAGCCTGTTCGGGTTCATTATCGGCGTCTGGGCGGACGGTTTCGAGAAACTGCAGATCGTGCCAATGATGATCATCACACCGCTGACTTTCCTGGGTGGCAGTTTCTATTCAATCAACATGCTGCCGCCGCTCTGGCAAAAGGTCACTCTGTTCAACCCGGTGGTTTATCTGATCAGCGGGTTCAGATGGAGTTTTTATGGTGTCGCTGATGTCAACGTTATCATCAGCCTGGGCATGACCATGGTGTTTCTGGCTTTTTGCCTCACCGCCGTATGGTGGATCTTCAGGACGGGATACCGGCTTAAAAATTAAACTGGATTTATAAATAAGCCCAGGTATCAAACATCGCTGCCTGACCGTGATAGAGATTATTTTCATCTATTACATTCCAGAC
>MGYU01000088.1:2491-2832 GCA_001801885.1 Gammaproteobacteria bacterium RIFCSPLOWO2_12_47_11 | reverse complement strand
TTGAAAAAGATATGAGTTACGATTTTATTATCGATTCAATTAAACCTGAAGATAAGAGGATTGTTCTCAAATTAAAGGTTTGAAGAACTTAAAGTTATACAACAATTTCTTTTGGATAGCGGCGATACTGCTCTCCTTTACTCTTTTAGTCTCTTTGACTTACGAGATGCAGCAACCGATAAGAGAGATTGATATAAGCGAACTGGTTAAAAACATTAACGCGAGTCAGGTAACGAGTATCACCGTAAGCGGCGATGGCTTGGATGTTGTCTTAACCAACGGCGAAAAACTTTCCGCCAAAAAGGAACCCGGAGTGGGTATTACGGAGACTCTGGTAAATT
>MGYU01000088.1:1363-2342 GCA_001801885.1 Gammaproteobacteria bacterium RIFCSPLOWO2_12_47_11 | reverse complement strand
GGCGGCATCAGCCAAGCCTTTACTTTCGGTAAGGCCAATATAAAACCGTTTGCCGCTGGTACTAATCCGTGTCCCGGTGCAATTGAGCGCATAACCGGCCCTGGCAACACGGGCCATGAGTTCGGCGCGGTCTTCCCGGTTTTCCTGGTCGGCGGAGTTTTTCGATGGCAGCTTGATAAACTGTTCCCAGCTTATCTCGAACAGCTCCAGCGCCTTGCGGTTGCCAAAATTAAAAACAGGTGTCGGCTCAGTGCCATGCGAAACCAGCACAAACGGGGCATCGAATAACGCAAGCACAGGATCGTCATCCGGTTTGAGATCAGGGAGTAATGATTTTCCGGTCCAGCGATGAAAACTGTCACGGAGATGAGCACGAGGAACCCGAGCATCCAGAGTGGATGCTCGATTTCATAATCCATTGATACAGAACGTGTTAATCAGATCCGGGTAGCGCATTTATATAAACTGATAATCAAGCGCCGGGAATTAAATTTGCACCCAGCATACCGACTGCAAAACCCAGTATGGCCCCCAGGGGTGGCGCCCAGTGACGCTGCATGTGTGATTGCGGCGCGATGTCCTGAAATATGAGGTAGAGTATTCCACCGGACGCAAATAACATAATTGCACCCAGCAGCACGTCATGATCGCTCAGAAAGGCCCAGCCAGTGAAAGCCATAATCGGGCCCAATGGTACCAGCATGAACATAAAACCCAGATGCGTTTTTTGCCGGTGTGAGGTTTTGTGATTAATTCCCTGTAGGCGTTGAATCCTTCCGGCAGGTTTTGCAGTCCAATGAAAGCGGCAAGCAGCGGTGCTGACTTTGCCCCAAGTGCAAAGGCACCCCCCAGGGCCAGCGTTTCCGGAATGTAGTCCAGCAGCATGGCGCTGAATTGCGGCTTCTCTCTTTTTGCGCCGAGGAAACGTTCCAGAAGAAAAAAGCTGATTCCACCGGAGAGGAGAATTATCACACCCAGC
>MGYU01000088.1:0-1319 GCA_001801885.1 Gammaproteobacteria bacterium RIFCSPLOWO2_12_47_11 | reverse complement strand
TCAGATCCGGGTAGCGCATTTATATAAACTGATAATCAAGCGCCGGGAATTAAATTTGCACCCAGCATACCGGCTGCAAAACCCAGTAGGGTATAAAGAAGAATTCTTGTTATCTCTTCCATGTTTGGATAATAGACTGTTCTGTGCTATGGAGGGCGGGAATAGATATTTTTAATGCAAGTCGAATAGCAATCGTTTCCTTGTATCAGGAATAATCCCCCACGTCAGGCTGTCCGGGTAGATTAATATTTGTTGCATATATTGTTAATAAATCCTGAAACGATAAGCAAGTTAAAAGAATCCTGGTTGTTTGTTCTACGAAATTAAATTACGCGTGACGGCAGTTTCGGATCAAGGATCTTTCGAGCACTCTCCCCGCCGCTCACAGGCAGACCCATTGGATCAAGCAGGCCTAGCTGTACCAGCACACAAGCCTGATCCCAGTAGATGTGTTCATGGGCAATCTTGCCGCCCTCGAACTTGACAATGACTGCAAACGCCGCTTCCACCTTTTTCCCGGTGGGCATCACACCAGGCAGCATCCATTCAATGACCATGGTGTGCGTAAATCGAATCACCAACTCATCAACAATTTGATCTTCTCCAACGGTGCGCGATACGTTAATCATCTCAACATCAGGCGGGAAGAATTTGCCCACTAAATGATTGGTGTAAAAATCGCGCACCCCTTCCCGGTCCACCCCGCCGGTCAGCAAAGGTACATTAGTGAGATGGGGGTGATCGGTCATCGTGGCCATCGTGGTTTCAATATCGCCTTCCAGTTCGGCATTAACATGCTGCTCAAAGAGTTGTAGCATCGCCTCTTGTGATGGTGTTAATTTATTCATTATTTCTCCTTCCTGTAATTCAGGGGTGATACAGGCATGATACAGGAGCCGGTGACATTGCCATCAGGCACTGACCCTATTGATTGTTATCTTCCATACTGAACAGCCACCAGCGTTTGGTCAGCTTGCGTCCACGGGGTTGCCGTTCGAAATAGATTTTTGCTTTCTGGTTTGAAGTAGTCTCCACCTCGAACCAATGCTTGCGTACATAGGATTCTGGGCTGCCATTTCTGCACGGGCCGGTCTCGTGCCAGGTGCGAAGTACCGTAGCGATCTTCAGAGTTTTGCCACGCCAGGTAAACTCATGCGGCAGGCCCGGCCCACCTGTGGCCATCGACTTTGCGTCAACAGTTGCTATAACAGGTTTGATGGATTCTGAAATAAATTTCTGTTCCATGTCTGCGATTGATTCAAGGTTCCAGGCCTGTCCCTGGTTTACATCTGCTTCAACCCCTTGATTCTTTCCCCTGG
>MGYU01000087.1 GCA_001801885.1 Gammaproteobacteria bacterium RIFCSPLOWO2_12_47_11 | reverse complement strand
CAAGGATCCGATGGCCTTTATGAAGGCCACCCAGGCGGGCAAGAAGGTGCTGGCGGACAATGCCGTTACCGGTCAGGGCCTGCCGGCACTGGGTACACAGGTCATGATGAATGTCATCAATGAAATCGGCGCCATGCCGACGCGTAATATGAAAGAAGTCCAGTTCGAGGGATCCAGCAAGATCTCCGGTGAGGCCATGCGCGAACCACGGAAAACAGATGGTAAACCCAACCTGACCACGAATGCCGCCTGTTTTGGTTGCACGATTGCCTGTGGCAGGATTTCAACAATCGACCAGGGCCATTTCAGTGTACAGAACAAACCCCAGTATTGGGGCAATTCCGGTGGTCTGGAATACGAGGCTGCATGGGCATTAGGTTCCGATTGTGGCGTGGACGATCTGGATGCCTTGACCTATGCCAACTTCCTCTGTAACGAAGATGGGTGGGATCCAATTTCATTCGGATCAACGGTTGCCGCCGCCATGGAATTATTCGAGATGGGCGCTATCACTACGAAAGAAACCGGTGGCATGGAACTCAGGTTTGGATCGGCAGAGGCCGTAGCCTGGTGTGCGGAGAAAGTAAGTATAGGAGAAGGGTTTGGCAAAGATCTGGGACTGGGTTCCAGACGCCTGTGTGAAAAATACGGTCATCCCGACCTGTCCATGACCGTCAAGAGCCAGGAGTTTCCGGCCTATGATCCGCGCGGAATCCAGGGCATGGGTTTGGCCTACGCCACTTCCAACCGCGGCGCCTGTCATTTACGCGGCTATACCGTAGCCTCTGAAGTGCTGGGCATCCCGATCAAGACCGATCCATTAGTCACCGAGGGTAAAGCTGAACTGGTCAAGGCCTTCCAGGATGCCACGGCGGCCGTCGATTCATCCGGCCTGTGTGTATTCACCACCTTTGCCTGGACACTGGAAGATATCGCACCACAAATTGATGCGGCTTGTGAAGGCAAGTGGACCCCGGAAAAACTGATAGAAGTCGGTGAACGCATCTGGAATATGGAACGGGATTTCAACATTGCCGCAGGAATTACCGGTAAGGATGATAATCTGCCCAAACGCCTGATCAAGGACGTCAAGGCCGCTACCGGGCCCGCAAAAGGCCGGGTGAATGATCTGGGTAAAATGTTACCGGAATACTACCAGATTCGTGGCTGGACCAAAGATGGAATACCCACAGCAGAAACCAGAAGCCGTTTGGGTCTGAAGCCCGAAGGACTTTCTGCCTGACTTTAATTAAACCTCCTCACCCTCCTTGCAGGGGGCAGGAGTAGATGCACAAATAATTTTCCTCCCTCTTGCAGGGGGACGACTGCATGGAAGCAGGAGGTAGAATGAAGCAGGATGCCAGAGTCGAGCATAGAGGTGGGGGTAGAAAGTTAAGTTTGCTTGGGTTTTCAACCCCCATCCCAACCTTCCCCCTGCCATGGGGAAGGAGATGTAAATAATTAATTGAGAGGTTAATCGAATGGAACATGTCATTATCGGCGCCGGGCCGGCCGGTGTAATTGCCGCTGAAACGCTCAGGAAGGTTGATCCTCATTCCAGGGTCACCTTGATTGGCGATGAACCGGAGCCACCCTACTCACGTATGGCATTGCCCTATTACCTGATCGAGAAAATCCAGGAGCAAGGCACTTACCTGCGCAAAAACAAAAATCACTATGAAGATAAAGGGATCAGGCTGGTGCATAATCGTGTTGCCCAGGTGGATTCCAGAAATAAAAAACTGAAACTCCAGAAGAACGGCACGATCAGTTTTGACAAGTTATTGATCGCAACCGGCGCACACCCGATACGCCCGCCCATACCGGGCATGGATCTGCCCGGTGTGCATTCCTGCTGGACCCTGGAGGATGGCAGGGCCATTGCCAAAAAGGCCAAACCCGGTGCCAGTGTGGTGTTGATGGGCGCAGGTTTTATTGGCTGCATTATTCTGGAAGCGCTGGCATCGCGCGGCGTCAAGCTCACCGTCATAGAAATGGGAGACCGCATGGTGCCGCGCATGATGAACCAGACGGCAGGTAATCTCATCAAGCAGTGGTGTCAGGAAAAAGGCGTCGAGGTACATACATCAACCAGCGTCGAGGCCATTGAAAAAGGCGGGATGACAAGTCGTGGCAAACTTGATGTAAAACTGAGTAATGGCAATGCGATCAAGGCCGACCTGGTTATTTCCGCCACCGGCGTGAAATCAAATATCCAGTTCCTGGAAGATAGTGGCATTGGCATGGAGTTCGGTGTGCTGGTCAACGATCAATTGCAGAGTAACATTCCGGATATCTATGCGGCCGGCGACGTGTGTCAGGGCAAGGACTTTTCCACGGGTGAATACAGCGTTCAGGCCATACAGCCAACAGCAGCTGATCATGGCCGTATTGCGGCGATGAACATGGCAGGCCGGAAAACCATCCATCAGGGCAGTGTGAACATGAATGTGCTTGACACGATGGGCCTCATTTCCAGTTCCTATGGCCTGTGGATGGGTGTCGAGGGTGGTGATTCCGCCGAATTAAGCGATCCGGGCCGTTACCGTTATATCAGTCTGCAATTCCAGGAAGATGTGCTGATAGGCGCACAAGCATTGGGATTAACAGAGCATATCGGTGTGCTGCGTGGTTTGATCCAGACCAAACTGCCACTGGGTAAATGGAAACAGCACCTGATGAAAGACCCGACGCGTCTCATGGAGGCCTATCTGGGCACAACGCAATCGATTGGGCATAATGCGGGTATTATTTAACTAGATTTCTCGTTTCACTCAAAATGACAGGTTTTGTCATTTCGAACGCATGTGAGAAATCTCAAGATTTAATTCCCGGATTCATATGCAAATCACATTCAAACTCTACGCCACGCTGACTGACTATCTTCCCGCTGAAGCAGAAAAACATGCCATCAAGCTGGATGTCCCCGACACAGCAACAGCATATCAAATCATTGACCAATTCAAGGTGCCCAGAGAAATGACACAACTTGTTTTATTGAATGGCGTCTATTTACATCCTGAACAACGTAACTCCAATATTATTCGCGAAGGTGATACCCTTGCTGTCTGGCCCCCTGTGGCTGGAGGATGATCCCGGGAAGATAATGCCATAAAGCTATCAGGAAGCTATCTCAAACTTTATTTTTGTTTAAACTGACTGCTACTTGGTAAAATCCAATAGTGATATTTATATGAATGACTACGTACACAAAGTAGGCAACCGCAAAGAAAAGGAAATATCCTTCTACGCCACGGCTGAAAACTTTCTGGAAGGCTGCCGTTTTAATGATTCGTTACACGCCCTTGCGGCCGGCAAACCCATACTTATTCCCAAAGGTGTATATTTTTTTCGTACACACGCAGAGGCAGACCAGCAAAGAATGGACTATCTTGTCAGGGCCATTGCTGCGACGGAATCAAAAAACCAGGGTGAAACCTGAATATACCGTTTCTGAAATCATACAGCGTGAAATGACCATCACGCATGCCGGCTTTTATTAACCGCCGGAACATCATTGTACCGGCCGGTTTTAATATGTATAGTATAAATATACATTACAGGATTAAAGCACATGAAAGCTACTATTGTCGACTTGCGTTATAAAATGAATGACGTCCTGAAAGCGCTGGACAGAAAGGAAGAGGTGACCATTTTATATCGCGGCAAGGTAAAGGGCAGGCTGGTACCTGTATCCGGAAGAACCGGCGCCAGGGTAAAAGACCATCCCCTGTTTGGTATAAACAGGGACAGGAAAGGACCGGTGCTCGATGAAATGAACAGGATCAGGGAAGCAAGGGTGCATGATATTTGATACGGATATCCTGATATGGGTGCAGCGTGGAAACAGCAAGGCAGCCGGAAAAATAGAAAATGCCGGGGTGCGCTGTTTGTCAATCCAGTCATATATGGAGTTGTTACAGGGCGCAAACAATAAAAAGCAACAGCAATACATCAAGGATTTTCTGGCGGATTTTGATTTCAGGGTTTTACCGTTGACAGATAACATTGGTCATCGTGCTGCGGTATATGTTGAGGAATATTCCCTGTCCTCCGGATTAAGGGCGGGGGATGCGATCATTGCTGCAACGGCTGTAGAAAACAATATGCCAATGATGACCAGTAACATAAAGCACTTCCAGCCGGTTCGGGAACTGAAATTACGGCGCTTCAAGCCCTGATGACGGCAATCCAGCGCCATTACCGAATCAAAAAAACCAGGGTGAAACCTGAATATACCGTTTCTGAAATCATCCAGCGCGAAATGACCATCACGCATGCCGATTTTTTTCGTTTATTACCAAAGGCACTTGCAGATTATCAGTGTAAAATATCTGACCATGCAATAGAGGTTAAATTGACTTCAGGACACATTAAAATCCGGCTTATGCCGGAAACAACAAGAAGAATTGGCGCACTGGAATTACCGGTTACGAACATGACCTTTCATTTTGAAAATACCGTACAGGATGAGATGCAGGATTTTTTTAGCAAGTTCAACATGGCCTATCAAAAGGGCGGCGGTTGATTAACAAGTGATGAATAAATATACCTGTAATTTCCAGTCTCAACCACAACGTAACCAGGTAGAACAGTTAATTAATAACGCGATCAGATTTCACAAGCAAGGCAATCTCCCGCAGGCAGAACGGAACTACAAACAAGCCCTGCGGATGCAACCAAAAAATGCCTATGTGCTTAACCTGCCCGGTGTATTGCGCTCACAAAAAGGCGATCATAAGGAGGGGGAAAAACTGATAAAAAAAGCGATAAAAATAGATTCTAAAGTAGCGGATTATCACAGTAACCCCGGTCTCTGTCTTCTACAGGAAGGCAAACCGGAAGAGGCAGAAAAAGTATTTAAAAAAGCATTGCAGGTCGATCCAGAATTTGTACCGGCTTTATTTGGTCCTGGTAATGTCAGCCTGCGATTAAATAAACCCGGAGATGCAATAGATTATTTCAGAAAAGTGATCGATATTGACCCCCGCTATCTGCCTGCCTGTAACAACCTGGGTAATTTGTACCGTGAATTAAGACAATATGATGAGACCTTGAAAATATCTAATAAGGTTCTCGAACTTAAACCGGATTTTACCGAGGCATGATATAACCTGGGTATTCTGCATTTATCACGCGAAGATGGGCAACAAGCACAAGAGGCTTTTAATCAGGCAATTATTCTGAAACCGGATTATTACAGGGTGCATTTCAAGTCAGGAGATTGCTACGTTTTTTATTGAACGATCTTCCCTCAGCCATCCGGGAGTATGATCGGGCCATTACTATAAAACCTGATTTTATTACAGCATACCTGCACAAGGCCGGCACGTATAATTCCATGGGCAAATTTGATCTTGCGGAAAAGACATTACGCCGTCCTGCGGTTGATGGAATACTGGCAAAATGTGCTGGGTGACCGGATATTGCACATTCAGTATGAAGACCTGATCAATGACCAGGAAGGGGTGAGCAGGCAACTGGTTAAACATGCCGGGCTTGAGTGGGACGCAAAATGCCTGCAATTCTACGAGACCGGGGGTCAGTCAAGACCCTGAGCCAGTGGCAGGTCAGACAGCAAATTTATACCGGCTCTGTTGATCGCTGGCGGCACTATAAACCCTGGCTTGGTCCCCTGATCGAAGCGCTGGGTGATTGTGTTCAAGATGCGGTTAATCCTGGTAAAAATTTTCAGAATTCAAACACATGAAGAAATTGTTGCAAAGATACAACAATTTCTTCATTTTTCACTGAATTTTTGTTGTTTTATTATAAAAAAAGGCTTGTATCGCCCCGCAAGTTGTTGTATTTTTCTCCCAGTCTTTAACAAAAGACGTTTAATCTCTACAAGGCTTGGCCAACTCACTGGATGTCAGGGGAGGAAACAGGCTGGGGAGATCGACTTTAAATTTCTAGAAATGTTAAGTCTTTTTATTTTGTTTTAGGAGGATATACAAGTGAACAAGTCTAAATTTCTGAAAAGGGCGTGCCTGGCTGCTGCAGTCAGCATGATCCCTGTTTCACAAGCAGCTCTGGCGGAGGCATCTATCTCCGGCTGGATAAACCAGGGCGTGACCTACGCCGATGATGG
>MGYU01000086.1:12304-12967 GCA_001801885.1 Gammaproteobacteria bacterium RIFCSPLOWO2_12_47_11 | reverse complement strand
ACCAGGGATTCCCGGTTGCTGTCAATGAAGAACTGCCCCAGCCCCTTGATTTCCGCAAGCTCGTCGATGGACTTGAAGGGGCCATGTTCTTTACGGTAATCGATGATGGCCTGGGCCCGTTTCTCGCCGATCCCCTTGATGCTCATGAGCATCTCCTGGTCGGCAGTATTGATGTTGATGGTCTCTGCTGCGCTGAGCGCGAGGGAAAGAGCGAACAGCAGTGTCAACAGGAAAGGCTTGAGTATATCCATATCTATCTCCTTATAGGTTTATAGGTTTTCCGAATGTCCTTGCAGAAAGCCGTCATGGCTCCGCGGGACAGTTATAGTCTAAACACACTTCAGGGTGTCTGGGAATATACCCGGTTTGAGGTAGGTTGTTCCGTACTTCAGATCAGCAGATCCAGTCCGTAATAGCACAGTATCGCCAGGGCCGCGCCGGCCGGCAGGGTGATCAGCCAGGAGAGGACGATGTCGCGCACCGTGACGAGGTTGACGGCGCCGATACCGCGGGCCAGACCCACGCCCAGTACCGCGCCCACCAGGGTGTGGGTGGTGGAGATGGGCAGCCCCAGCTTGGTCGCCAGAACGATGGTGGTCGCGGCGCCGAATTCCGCGCAAAAGCCGCGGGTAGGGGTTAATTCCGTTATCCTGCGGCCCACGG
>MGYU01000086.1:0-12167 GCA_001801885.1 Gammaproteobacteria bacterium RIFCSPLOWO2_12_47_11 | reverse complement strand
ATCGGCCCGATGGCATTCGCCACATCGTTTGCCCCGTGGGCAAATGCAACCATACTGGCACTCAGGATCTGGAGATAAACAAAAAGTTTTTCAACACTCTTGTATTCAGCCGTATTGGTGTGAAACTCGTAGCTTTTCTGTGACTCGAAGCGCAGCCGTTTGACATTATCCAATGCATCACTAATCTTCGATTGCATATGCTCAGGGGCCGTTGATTGCACTTTTTCGAGATGTTTTACCGCTTTTTCGAGTGCCTGCACTGTCGCGGGGTTGGTGATTGCCTGGTTGCCGCCGGGTCTCCGGTCCCGCTCCTGTTCCGGCATACGTGAAACAATCCACACAGCGACAAGTGATGCAACCAGACCAACGCCGGATGCAACGGCAAATGCCGCGGGGGTACCGAGATCAAGATTCAGGTTTTTAAGGCCCTTGAAAACCAGTGCGAGTGTTAAAACTGAGAAGACGAAAAATACGAGGTAAGGTGCAAGTCTTTTTGCCGACTGCAGCGGTCTCTCTCTGTAAAAAACAAACCTCAGTATGAACCGGAATATAAAATAGGAAATCGTACCGCTCAGCAATGGTGAGATGACCCAGCTCGCGACAATCGTCCCGAGCTTGTCCCAGTGAATTGCCGACAGCCCGCCATAGGCAACACCGAAACCGACAATCGCACCGACGATGGAATGTGTCGTTGATACCGGCCACCCTTTCCAGGACGCCCACTGCAGCCATACGCCGGCTGCGAGCAGGGCGGCAAGCATACCGAGCATGAATGACATGCCATCACCGGTGAAAATTAATGGATCAACAATACCTTGCCGGACCGTCTCCGAGACATGGGAGCCCACCAGGAAGGCGCCACTGAATTCAAGTATAGCTGCCAGGATGACGGCACGACGCAGGGTTAATGCACCGGAACCAACCGAGGTGCCCATGGCATTGGCCACATCATTTGCACCAATACCCCAGGCCATGTAAAACCCGAAAATGACCGCAAGGGTAATGATAATGTGGAACTGGCTTTCCATCATTAAATGGCTTTCTTTCCCGTTGATTCAGTGATCAACTGGTCTCAAGAGTCATACGAACGGCAATAGCCAACCTCTCGGATCTGTCTGCAATACTGCTTACCTGCCTGAGAATCCTGGTCCACAGGAAAAAGTCCCCATAGGAAACTTCATCTTCGTGGGCGAGTAATTCGCGCAGCAATACTCCCTGTATTACATCAACCTCATGTTCCTTGTAAGCAACCATATCAGTCAGTTCCTTGACTGTCTGCGCCTCCAGGCCACCAAATCCTGTTTCCAGTAATTCATCCAGCTGATCGATAACGGATCGTGCCAGTTCGAACGTCTCGATAGTTTTGCCTAAAAAGTCATCAAACCGATCATCGAATCCTGGAAACGACCTGGCCTGTTTCATCGTGAGTAATACGCCAATATTTTCCGCCCGGTTGGCTATGCTGTCCTGCAGGCTGAGTATCTGGAGCAGGCTGACCCGCTCAACCGGCAGGAACAGACCACGTGGGAGGCTGTTACGAATATCATGCTTTAAGGCATCGGCTTCATGTTCCAGGCGCGATATTTTCTTTCTGAGTGCTTCAACTGTTTCACTCTCCTCGCGACGATAGGCAGCAACAACATCAGGAATTTGTTTAACACACTCGGCAACTTTCTCCATATGCATCTGTAAGGGGACAAACGGTGAACGTCCGAAAACCTTGGCAATACTACGCATGGCTAAGCTCCTCTGCGAAAAACCGGGGAAATTAGATCCGGGATAAATGTATACATTGTTTATTCCCTTTATTATTTTAATTAGAAACAAGACCTATTAAACAATTATAGAGGATATGCCTGTGCCGATCCGGAATAAAATATCCCGGTAATTTTGTAAACTATTCTGTATATACAGCGTACCGGCCTGCCATGGCTGTTTTTTCCCCAGCCAGAATCAACACTCCCGCCAAGATAGTCTCAAAATCAGCTATGATATAAAAAGTTGCGGATAAAAACGTGGATAAACAGCGGGCCAAACCCACATGTGGTTTCGCCGGGGGATAGAGCATAATGCACGATCAAAACCTGCTACAGCTTTTCATACAGTTTGGTCTGGCTGGCCTGGTAGGTTTTCTCCTTGGCCTTGAACGGGAAATGAGTGCGAAACCGGGAAGTCATATCGGTATTCGCGATTTTGTCTTCTTCGCGTTACTGGGTGCGGCCAGTGCATTCATCGCCAATCAGTATTCAAGTGCCTGGATCATAGTCGCTGTATTCGCCGGTATGGTTGTACTGTTGACCACGCAATACTGGGCCAGTCATGAGGAAGATATCGGTATCACAACCGAGATTGCCGCTGTTCTTACCTTTCTGCTCGGTGTCCTGTTAATCATGGAGGCTACCGAACTCGCCATTGCCATTGCGATTTTGTCCTCCGCAATCATGTTCCAGAAAGAAATGATCCAGTCATTTCGAACCCGAATCCAGACTTATGAACTTGCGGCTGTTCTTAAATTCCTGGTGATTACGTTTATTATCCTGCCTGTTCTGCCACGCCAGTCCCTGGATACATACATTTCCATCGGGGTAGGGGAAGTTATCGCGCTCGATGCCGGCACTCAGCAAGTGCAAATTGCTATTGATCCCGAGAAGCGACTGTCGACAGGCACTGAGGTCCTGCTTTTCGAACACGGATGGGGAAAGACGGGTTCCATTACCATTAGCAGTGCCGACAGGGACACTGCCATTGGTACCTATACCGGCAAGCACTTTGATTATTTCTCGGAAGGTAACGTTGCGCGGGTCCCGTTCGGGATCGACTTCATTAACATCGCACTTTCAGCACTGAAACTCTATAAACTCTGGCTCATCGTGGTACTGGTGTCTTTTATCAGTTTCATTGGTTATATAATGATAAAACTCATCGGCAGTGGTGCCGGTATCGGTTTGACCGGCCTGGTCGGGGGACTGGTATCGAGTACAGTCACTACTTTGAGTTTCGCCAGGCGTAGCAGGGAGAACCCGCGACTCAACAAAAGCTTTGCCGTTGCCGTGATCCTTGCGGCCTCGATCATGTTTCCACGATTGATGGTAGAGATTGCAGTCGTCAACCTGACGCTTATGAAAAGCATGGCGCTGCCGATGCTGATTATGGGCCTGACCGGTTTAGGTCTTGCCGGATACTTTTTTATACGGTCACGACGGGCGGCGCCTGAAGTCCAGGCCATGCAATTTGAAAATCCCTTCAGCCTGAAATCGTCTATTAATTTCGCCCTGCTATTCGCGGCCATATTGGTGGTGACACGACTGGCGACAACTTACCTCGGCAATACCTGGTTGCCCCTGGTGGCCATTGTCAGCGGTCTTACCGATGCCGATGCCATTGCCTTTTCTATCAGTGATGCGCAGCAGGCTGGCATAATCACTACCGAATGGGCCAGCTTCAACCTGGTGCTTGGTGCACTATCAAACACCTTCATGAAGCTTTTCCTGGTATTCACCCTGGGCCACCGCGATCTGTTCAAACACCTGTTGATTTCCTTCCTTGTTATTGGTGCCTCCGGGATTATCACCATGATCTTTTACTATGACCTGTCTGCCATGCTCGGATAAGCATTTACATCACCAATCACCAATCACTAATCACTAATCACTAATCACTAATAACAACCGGTTTACAACAACGCACATAGGTTTCCTGCATAAGCGACTGGATGGTACCGGGACGGGCCTGTCGTACCCGCCGGATTGCTGTTTCCGGATCGGCGCCCAGTTCCACCAGCAGGCGTGCTGCAATTGTACCTGTTCTCCCAAGTCCACCGAGGCAATGAATGACAATTGAATTATCGCATAAAAGATAATTTCTGAGATTCGCGCCTGCTGTTTGCCAGTACTCTTCAAAGGATTTGTCAGGTATATCAAAATCAGCTATCGGCAGGTGATAATGATCCAGTCCCAGCTGTATCGCTTTTCCCGGTAAATCGGCCACTCCGTACCAGGCCATTTCCTCCTTCTCCATCAGCGATACCAGTGCACTTGCGCCCCAGTCGCGTATTTTTTTCAGATCAATATCAAGGTCCCGGTCCCAGTCACCCGCTATGGCATTGGCTTCTTTCTTACCGGGACAAAGTGTCATACCAATAACACCATTGCAACGATCCAGTCTGACCGAATCGATCCATAACGGACTCTTGTAACTGGTAAGCTTCATATCAGGATGAAAATAACAAAACTAATGATCTCTGATAATATTCATCTCACCGGCCCCTTTGATCCAGTCGCGTCAATCCTGCGCGCTGTGCCGCAGCGCGGGCCGCCTGTAATTCTTCCACGTACGGTTGCCGGTTGATTGCCTGGTACTTGCCCTGTTTATCGGAAAGGCCGACCCGGTAATCAGGCCGGTACTGGCTCATGACATTGACATAAGTATCCGGAGATAATTCATCGGCCAGCCATTGAAAAATGGCGGCGGCTTCATCCGTCTGACCCGGCATGACGAGATGTCGTACCAGCACTCCGCGCTTTGCCAGCCCGTCCGGTCCAAATTTAAGGTTGCCTACCTGCCGGTGCATTTCCTTGATCGCTTCCCGCGCCCTTTCCGGGTAGTCTTTCGCCTTTGCAAACTGCCGCGCACTTTCTTTATGCCAGAATTTAAAGTCCGGCATATAAATATCTATCAGGCCATCCAGTAATTTCAGCGAGGATATCGCATCATAGGCGCTGGTGTTATAAACAATGGGCAGGCGCAAACCCCGGGGGACTGCAGCGGCAATCGCTTCAATGATCTGTGGCGCGACATGTTCCGGGGTTACAAAATTGATATTGTGACAACCACGGTCCTGCAGGAATAACATTGCGTCGGCAATTTCTTCGGCAGTGCATTCCCGGGCGGATTTCTGTTGTGAAATATCCCAATTCTGGCAAAAAACACAGCACAGGTTACATAACCCGAAAAAGATCGTGCCTGATCCGTTCCAGCCGCGTAGACAATCCTCTTCCCCGAAGTGTGCAAAGAAACTACTGACTATGGCATGACGCCCGGTATTGCATACCAGCTTTTCATCCAGTAAACGATTGACATGACAGTTACGCGGACAGGCACAACAATCTTCAAGTTCCTTTAATGCCAGTTCAATACGGTCCTGAAGTTCACCCTGTTGATATGACTGCAAGCAGGCGGGTTCAAAATCCTGCAGGACAAAGTCGGGGTTTGTAACCACGTTTGCGCCTGATTGAACACTCACATGCATGTTAATTCAGATTTCCGTCTGGTTGCCATATTTTTACCGCTCTTGATTATTAGTATAACGCTCAAATCAACGCCGGGAGGATCCGATGATACGGACCGATTCAGGAACATTTCTCCTGGTGCATAAAGCCATGGATAATATATCCAGCGGACTTCCGGTTAGTGATGAAATAATAGATTCCTAGTCACAGTTATAACCAAACTGGTCCAGGCCTTCCGCCAGGTAATACGCTAACAAAGGGTGAACGATAAGATACTCTGCTGTTCTTGGGGTCCAGTCATCTTGTGCCTGTTTCAGTACATCTTCCCACTCATCAATAGTAAAATCTCCCCGGCCCACCCAGAGCAGTGCAACAACCAGTTGTTGCTGGCCGGGCTCCAGGTCCCGAATTATTGATCTGAATTCCTGAAAGGTCATATCCTCAATATGATTGGCAAGAGTTTGTGTCGCCCAGTCCCCGCTCGGGTTGCCTTTGATTTCCGGCATAACGACTTCCTCCTGCGCATGAAATTCACGTGCCAACTCAATCAATCTACATACAATGTCAGGGTTAATGTCTAACATGATAAAAACCCTCCGGTTTAAATGTATTTGTGGTGCCAGTGAAAACCGGGGATGTTGTCACCGACTCTTTTTCCTGCGGTTTTTCATCCGGCGGCGGTGGAGGTTCTACCTCAGGTATAAAGGGCTCTTCCTCAGGGGTATCCGGTGGAAATTCCACGGGTGGAGGCCCGATTGGAACATCATCGGGGGGTCGCCACTCACAGTGAAGCACCGGATTTCCCCGCGGCAGGAGTTCATTCCGGTTTGAGTGCTCTGAAAATTTTATATTGAATGTTGCCATTAACTTCGGGATATCCCGATCAACCCATCCGCTCACCCTGACAACCAGAAACAAAACACAACAGGTACACTACAAGCAAGAAGCGGCAAAGGTTTTAAACTTAACCATGAGTCATAATTTGCTTATTTTACAAAATATAAAACTTATACTGTTCATTCATATTGATATAGATCATATTTTATATATTCTGGCCAAAATTCATTTAATCGAAAAAATATTTGATCAATGGCACTGACAGAAATTGACTATGTAAAGCAAAAACTTGATTGGATGGAGGAAAGAAAGATCTGGCCGAACGGGTTGCGCTATTTGTTGACGGACGCCATTGGCCTGGTGTTATATCTCTCGCTGTATCAAAACACGGGTGACGCATCTTATTTATCCAGGGCCGAGTGGCTGGTGAAAGAAGTTTACCGGGTCCTGGGCCGGGACAAGGGCCTGCGCATTGGTGAGGAGCCGGATCGCGACGGCCAGTATTATCACTACCTGGCCAAGTGGATCTACGCGTTAACCTGCTTTGGCAAAGTAAGAACTGAATACAAGGATGAGGCCATCACCCTGGTCAGGGAGATTCATTCCCGTTTTGTCATTCCGGACGTGGGGGTGATCTGGAAGATGGAAGAAGATTTGTCCGGTCCGTACCCGGGTTATGGACTGGGTGCCATGGATGCATTCGACGGTTACGTGGCGTATAGACTGCTGGATCCGGACATATTGGCGGAAGAAATTGACGAGATGCACCGGTTGATTGCACTGAGTTACAAAACACTGGTCATCGATCAGGACCTGGGTCTTGGCATGATGCTGTGGCTGTGTCATTTTTTCCCCCGCGAGCAATGGGCCGTCCATCAGCGGAAACAAAGTTTCAATCAATTAAAACGGTTGTGGATCGATCCACCCGGCTACTTCTGCCGCCAGAAGGGATGGTCGAAAATGAAATTTGCCTTCACCAACTACGGGATCTCACTGGGACTGCAGGCGTGGGACTGCTGGCCCGGGCAAGTCAACAAGCTCAATAGATACTTCGAGAGTTACGAATCGGGTGACGAATACGATACCAATGCTATTACCCATGTCATGGCCTGCACCTCCCATTACCCCGGCCTGTTTATAAAGAGTGCTGATGACAGGTGAACCGGTGATTGGTATCTGGTATGAAGAGTCAGAAGTCAGAAGCCAGAATACAGAAGTCGGTAATTAATTATCAGTTTTGAGTTATTAATCACCAATCACTATTCACCAATCACCAAATTTAGAACATTATCTTCACTTAATTGAAGTTGGGTTCCGAACGCTTGACCTTCCCGGTTCAACGTCTCCTTCAGCCATATGCCATCTTTTCTGGATATCCGGTTCAGTCTGAATTGTCTCAATTGCAGGGGTATCATCTGCAATTGAACAAGGTTTCCAGAATCGGGTTCGATCCTGGCGACATACATCAACACCAGATCACCCCGGTACTCCTCATGCCCGCCGATCCCTTCATAGTCATTCAAAAAATCACCACTGCCATAAATAATCAGCTTGCCATGATAAACCTCCAGCGGCATGGCATGGTGTGAGGAATGGCCATGAATCACATCAACCCCTGCTGCATCTATCAGTCGATGGGCAAAATCGATATGTTCCAGCGGGACCGCATAACCCCAGTTACTGCCCCAATGAATAGAGGCGACGGCGATATCGCCCTCCAGTTTTACTGCATCGATCTGATCCTTGATCTTCCGGATGCTGTCTTCAGACAGGTCAGGCAACAGGTTCACCCCGGGCCTGTCTTTTTGGGCGGCCCATTTCGAGGGAATGCCACTTGAACCCAGGCCATAGGAAAACACAATGACTCTCCCTTTTCCTGCAATGTCCATGATTGCAGGTTGTTCTGCCGCTTGCTGATTCCCGCCCGCGCCCGCAACCTTGATATTGACATCCTTTAGTGAGGCCAGTGTTTCCGTAAGCCCTGCATATCCCCAATCAAGCACGTGATTATTCGCAAGCGTAACATAATCAATCCCGAACGTTTGCAGGCAGGCCGTATTCCCGGGGTGCATCTTGTAATGGATCCCCTTGTTCGGCCAGTATTCATTACTGGTGGCGATACTCGTTTCCAGGTTAATGAGACGTACATCCGGTGCAATTTGATTCAGCACCGGCAAGGCATCACCCCAGATATACTTGCATTGAACCGGTTTCTGGATTGGGCCGTTGACAGCTTCAGCCAACCGGACATATCCCGTTGCATCTTTCATGTAAGGTTCATGGAGCCGGGGATCACCCGGATAAGGCAACACCTGATCAATACCTCGTCCGGTCATGACATCCCCTGCCATAAATACGGTAACAGAATCTTGCGGTGATAATAGTTCTCCAAAGGTCATCTTCGTCAGGCACACACTCGTAAAAAAAATGACAAAAACATGGCGAAGCCATTTGCTCCACGGTATAGAACTGAATTTATTAAGGACAGCCAACAGTGAATTTATTTCATATGTGTATTATTGAATTGAATACGAACTCTTTTCCTATGCTTCTTTTGACTGAAGATAACCCCAAAAAGACTCACCTTCGAGTTCCTTCTTAAAATCTGCCAATTCGGTGGTAATATCGGTCAGGTAAAAATTATAAACCGTCTCCCGTTCGTGTTTAAGCGGTGTATCGCAATAACAGGTTTCATACCACCGGATCATTCCATCCTCGATAATTCTTGCTTGCTGCATGCTGGCAACAATCTCTGCACCATCAGGTTCCTGTATTGCAATCGTGCCATCGGTCAGCTTTTGAAAAAATTCACCGGCTTTGTCCTCCTTGTACCTGGCCTGTACCTTGTAAAGCATGGCTAGTCCCGTTTTTTAGCAGTCATTAATAATGATCTCATCAGTTATAAAATAAATTTATCACATTTTATTCACATATTTTATGCAAAATATTGTCTGCAAATTATTCTTCTACGTCCCGCTTTTTCAATTTTGAAAATATCGGCAGTTCCCACGGCCGCATTGCCAACAGCAGACCGGTATTAAAACGTGTCGTGGCCGGCATTCGGGCATCGTCGTCCTGAAAGGATGAAAATTCATGGGCCAGTGCTTCAACATTTTTACGTATGGATTCTATGGATTCCCACGTCAGGGAACCGTTCATGAAAAGCCGGAGCTCACCCGGATGGGTAAAATGGGAGTCCAGGAATTCATTTTGTGCGGTCTGTTCGAAAAACTTTTCGATCGGGCCCCTGGGAAGCCACCTGAAATTCTTGGCCACCATCTGGCGGATACGATTATTAGGCAGGAGTTGAATAAGTCCGAGGCGGTCCAGACGAACAAGATAGCCTATGCATTCAGGCCCGGTGATTTTGAAATAATCGATCATCTCATTGAATGTCCAGTTACTTTGCACGCAGATGGCCACCAGGAGAAATTTCAAATCCGAAACCAGTTCTTCTTCCTGTTCCAGCGTCAGATTACTGATTTTCTGCCGCTCTTCATCCATCAGGCGTATGAGATCAGTAAAGTCCATTTGTGCCATCTCACAAATTGATTCCAGCCGGATCAGGGTAAAGTGTTTTTGTGCAAACATGCGCTTCACACTGGCTTCGCTCAGGTTTAATTGGGCGGCAATATCAGCATAGGTCACACCGTGGGACTTGAGTGCCTTTTTTAAAACTTCAATGAGGTTTTTAGTTTCCAATAAAACATCACCTTACAAGAACCATAAATCAGGTAGAAAAACAGCAAAAGTATAATTAATTTATACTCTCAGTCTAGGTAATTGCGACATGATCTAATTATAGTTTAATTATTTGCACAAAAAATACGAATTAGAAGAAAATAATAGGTTACTAAGAAAGGCGGGCATTCTATTAAATCGAAGTGAACTTGTGCGAGATGAAGATATTGCGCTTGCATTTCAACCGCTAAATAACTATTGGGTTGGATCGCCGCCATTTAAGGTCTGGAGTTACAGAATATTTCTCGAACATACGGCACAGGTAATGAGAGTGCATTTCCCATTCGAAGAAGCTAAACGAATGTTGTTTCATCCTCTTAGAACAGAAAAGCGTTTAAATAAGTTGCTTATTGAAATCATGACAAAGCTTGTTGCCAGGCAATTCCTCAAATATGCCTAATCAAAAAGCAAACTACTGTTCCAGTCTTGCCCAGTAATCACCAAATACAATCACCGAAAGAATAAATCCGATCACGACATTCACGGCGACACCGGAAGTAAATGCCCAGAAGGGTTTGCTACCCGCAGCCGCCAGTTCACGAAATCGCGTAGTCAGTCCTATGGAGAAAAAACAAAAGATAAATGCCCAGGTACGCAATGCCTTGATGGGCGACACCAGTTCCGGTTTCACCACCTTGTCGTAGTCCGCCATGCTGTAACCGATGGAAATACCAGTCACCAGTCTGTGAAGATTTATTGCCAGTCGTTTCGTTCATGATAATTAAAAAATACAGGCCTCAGTACACACTTACTCCATCTTTATTTGTCGTCCTTTTTCAACTGTGATTCGATATCATTAAGCAGGTTCCGATCAATTTGTTGTTCACTGAATTTTCTTTTTTTAAGTTCAGCAATCTTCTCCATTGTTTCCAATTGCAGTTTGGCACTGAGACCAGTCGTCTGGTTCTTCTGTTGTTCCGTCTCTTCCAGGAATATGGTCAGATCAGCTTCTGATTGCTTTTGTAACTCGATCCCCTGACCTTGTTTCCAGCGGTTCTTGTCCACAGCGGCCTTCACTTGTTCGTAATCCTGCTCGATCTGGTTAATTCCGGCCTTGGTTTCTTCCAGTTGTTGGTGGACGGATTCCAGTTTAACGTTAATGCCGTTACTATCAGTCGCCGCCAGTCGCAGGGACTTCAATTTATCTATCTCTGCAATCAATTCGTGTTTTGTTTTTTCTTCCTGCGCCCGCTCCCGCTCAATCTTTGCCAATAAAGCCTGATCCTTTTCTAGTTTTTTTTCTATTTCCTGTCGCTCAAGTTTCAATTGCTTTTGTTCCCGTGTATGCATTTGTACAAATTTCTTTTTAAGATCAATAATCATCAATTTAGCTTCAGCCATAGCTACCCGCCGGGCTTCTTCCAGGATATTCAGACGCTGGTGTTTGAGGACTTTATGGTGAAAGGCGTTGTCTACTGCGGCCTTGAGTTGCTCCTTTTCCAGCCATTCCTTGCGCAGGTAATCTGTGACCTCATATTTGAAGGCACGCACCGCCACGTCTTCACTACCGGCCCCGGTCAGCATGATTGTCGGAGGAAACTGGTCGTTGTTGTAATTGGCCTGCAGAATATCCAGGCCGGTGGCATGATCAAAATGGAGGTCATAATCCAGAAGCAGCACGTCAAATGCCGTCCAGTCAAAGCTCTGGCCAGGGATGCCCTGATTCTGTGGATCGTATTCCTCGACTTCAACACCCGGAAACTGATTACTGAGCCAGGTCAGCAACAGTTTTCTGTAATCACTATCATCGTCGAGGACCAGAATCCTTCGCAAAGTTATCTTGCTGTCCACAATGCTTTCCCATTTGTACGCCCTGTCCGGGTCAATGAAACTCCTTTCTGTTGAAGTATCATTAAAACAAGTATGGCATACAAATATACATGATAAAGGATTCATTAATAGTTTGATGATGCTCCTGGTTTTTCAGTATTGCGGGAATAAACCCCATTGCCCGGTCGAACTTCTTCCCGCCACCACCCAGTCGCCATTAAAATAAAACCGGCCCTTAACCGCATACTATGTTACAGTGCGCGCACCTGGTGACACCCGCAGGGTGCCCAGAGCGCCATCTTTAGTTGTTAGCTCGCTTCTTTTGTGTTGTCTGATTAAAAAAGCAACACATCACCGAGACCAGCTGTCCCTCCTTTTTGAGAGCCAATTACTGCATGCCGCATGTGTATATACACACGAACCGGCAAAGCTATTTTCACGCCCAAATTGAATTCGCACCAAAATGCGAAACCAGTAAGGAAGCGATTTCACTAGGCCAATATACAAGCCATCTGCCCCGGCTAATTGCTCGAAACACGACTGCATGGACGCAGGAGGTAGAACGAATCAGGAGACAGAGTCGAGCAACCA
>MGYU01000085.1:10716-12787 GCA_001801885.1 Gammaproteobacteria bacterium RIFCSPLOWO2_12_47_11 | reverse complement strand
CCCGTATTATTTTGCAATGCGGTTAGAACACGAAGCTGCCGGTAGCTGGCATGGTCTTAATCAACGAGATATTTAAGGAGTAACCTTATGATTATATAGTGTTCAATACTGTCAATAAATACCGGATGTTGTGCTTTTTCAATATAAAACAGCGGGGCATTCGGTATTTGATCTATATCAACCGGAGCACATATTCTGCCCGCAATGATTGCGGGAAATGGCAGGGCCGGGGGTAAATCCAGCAATAATTTAAGGACAGTTGGTTAAAAATTGACCAGGGTGTAAAACCAGATCTTACGGGTATCGGCGGCGTTATTTTAACCGGGCTTGCCATCTGCACGGGGCCCGATAAGGATAGGCGTATATACAACAAGAAACAGGATGAAGGCGCCGATCCAGAGCACACCGGAAACTGCGATGTTGTACAAATAGACTTCCGGAAATACCGGGCCTGATACACGCACAATTGTTGCCAGTGTAAGCAGGACATAGGAAACCACAATCAGGGGCGGGGCAATCAATGGACGTCCGGTGTGCCCGAGAGCAGCCCGTGTCATCACGGCCAGGATCATGGTTGCAAAAGCGCCCGTCGTAAATGCATGCATCCATGCCGCGCCGAATATCGCACCCGTCAGGAGAAATAGCCCCTTCAAGGCAAGACCGATGATGACCCAGGCATATCCAATGTGCAGTATCCAGACAATCGCTTCGCCCAGACCCCGCAGGGTCTGCCAGCGGGCAAGACGCACGGCGTGAATCAAGGCTGCAATCAGGGCCAGCCAGCCTGCTGCTGCTGAGTAGGGCCATATAAGATCGGTTATCAGTACGAGCAGGATGCTGGCAATAGCTATGCGGTCAAGGGCAGGGCAGGGCATGATTACAAATGTGTCATCCGTACGCCGGATGGCACTCAGGGTGAATGCAGGCACGATGCGTCCACCGATGATGGTAATTATCAAAAGCACAATATTTATTCCAAACAACAGGCCATAACTGGCAAAGACTACATTGTTTTGTACCAGCGCCACATGAAATATCAGATTTGCGCTAAAAAGGAAAAGAAGAAACAGCAGAAAAACCAGGTTGCGTGATTTGCCTTTTATCAGCGAGGGTGTGAGCATAAGACCCAGCACTGGAAAAAATGCAAGATCAACAATAGCGATAAATACAGAAGGCAGATGTGCATAGAAAGGGAATACCAGCCGGCCCCCAAGCCAGACTACGACCAGAATGATCAATGGTAATCCGGAGAATCCACGCTGACCGGTCCAGCTGGGGACAGCGGTCAGCAGAAATCCGGCAATGGCGGCACCGACAAAACCAAACAACATTTCATGCGCATGCCATAAATACGAGGTTGGTGTGCCTATGGGCCAGATCCCTATTATATGTATTGTCAACCATATCAACATGGCGATCACAGCATACAGTCCTGCCAGAAGAAAGAATGGCCGGAATCCGTAATTAAATAATGCAAATTTTGAGTAAGTATTTATCATGGTATTGCTGTTTTTTTGTCTATGTTATAACCATAATCCCATATGCTTTTTATTACACTACAGGACAATGTAATATACTTTGATCTATATCAAGAGGGATTCAGCGGGATTTTATTTCAGTAGGGAGTAAAAAATGGAAACCACCACAAAAGACATCTGCGAAATTCTTGGGTTTAAAGTGACATGCTTCATTCACACCCAAGACGGATCAACCACAAAGGTATACTACGCAATTCGCAACTATGCCGGAGAGGTTGTCAGCAAGAAATACAATTCGGTTATCGAGCCCATGGAAGTACTGCGGGAACTTGAAAACCAGCTATGTGTACATCAAAAACCCAGCGAAGCTGTGAAATAAATTTTATTGTTGCCTGCTTACATAGTGCTACGTGACTATTGCCTGAATTGGCTATCCCGCTGAAACCCTTTGTTTTATTGGCTGGTGGACCAGGATTTATCAACTACATCCATGTAGTTGACCCTGCAGGTCAGCTTCGCTGCTCAAAATCGTTCCATACGATTTTGTGAACGAAGGTTCCAATCCTGAATTCCCCACAGACCTGATGTCACAA
>MGYU01000085.1:7280-10700 GCA_001801885.1 Gammaproteobacteria bacterium RIFCSPLOWO2_12_47_11 | reverse complement strand
AGACCTGATGTCACAAATGAGATTTAATAAACCTCATTTGTGTCATATGGCTGGGGGACTAGGATTTGAACCTAGACTGGCGGAGTCAGAGTCCGCTGTCCTACCGTTAGACGATCCCCCAAAAAACAGTTACAAGTGATAAGTTATAAGTCACAAGACACAAATTACATGTGACAAGAAACATATAAGATATTCAGGGATTATCTTTGATTTTATAGCGATTTATCAAGCCTTGTAACATCTTTGAAATTTCAAGCGCTTCCTGTTGAAGAATTTTAGCAGTTTCAATATCAATCAGATTAATATCTTCACTGATATATAGCTGTGTCCTGAGTTCAGCGCATGATCCTTTAGCAATTCTGAGGAAATTAACAAATTCTTTCTTGGAGTTTCGCTCAAATCCTTCAGCAATATTTGAAGGTATTGAGACTGCTGCGCGGGTAATTTGGTCCTTAAATCCATAGTCTTTGCAAGATGCAAATAGTTTGTAGACATGAACTGTCAGACGCCGGCTCCTTTTCCAGACATCCAGGCTTTCAAGAGCATCAGCCATATCACTCTCCTTGTGACTTTTGACTTGTAACTTATAACTGCAAACGCTAGCGTTTACTGTACTGTGGGCGCTTGCGGGCTTTGTGCAGACCGACTTTCTTGCGCTCGACTTCTCGTGCGTCGCGTGTCACAAAGCCTGCCTGACGTAATGTTTTGCGCAAGGTGTTGTCATATTCCATCAATGCGCGGGTGATGCCATGACGGATGGCCCCGGCCTGTCCGGAAATACCGCCACCGGTGACGGTGACATTGATATCAAACTGATCCAGCATGTTGACCGTTTCCAGTGGCTGGCGGACGATCATGCGGCCGGTTTCGCGGCCAAAGTAGATATCAAGAGCCCGGTTGTTGACCACGATATTGCCCTTGCCTTTTTTCAGGAAGACGCGCGCCGATGAACTCTTGCGGCGGCCGGTGCTGTAATAGATTTGTTCTGCCATACTAGATTTCCAATGTTCTGGGTTGCTGCGCGGTATGTTTGTGTTCTGCGCCGGCATAGACCCTCAGTTTTCTGAACATTTCACGACCCAGCGGGCCTCTGGGTAACATGCCCTTGACCGCTTTTTCAATGATCTGTTCCGGGTTCTTTTCAATGAGCTTTTCAAATGTGATTGATTTCATGCCGCCCGGATATTCCGAGTGTTGGTAATAGATCTTGTTTTTGGCCTTGTTCCCGGTAACCCTGACCTGCCTGGCATTGATGACTACGACATAGTCGCCGGTATCCATGTGCGGGGTATATTCAGGTTTGTGCTTGCCGCGTAGCCTTGTAGCTATTTCGGTAGCCAGCCGGCCCAGCGTTTTTCCAGCCGCATCAACGACATACCAGTCATGGCGGATCGTGGCAGGTGTTGCGGTAAAGGTGCTCATCTCTCTGTTTTCTCGGGAATTTAGTCAACGGCAAAAAAGAGGTGGAATGGTACGGATAGACCCTCTGACTGTCAATACATCCAGTGGTGTATATTATATCAATTAAACCTATATCAGAACGGCGAATCACCATGTTAGAACGCCATTACGGAATAATCGACCAACTGATTATCCGCTTTGACCAGCAATTGACGAGACACAGGGCCGCAGCAAAGGCGGCTGGCCGTGATTCACCTGCTGATACTGTCACAGATATCACCCTCAATTCTGCAGAAAGGGATCATGTCGAGGGTCTGATGCGGGTCAACCATGCCGGGGAGGTTGCGGCCCAGGCTTTATATCAGGGGCAGGCACTGATTTCCCGTGATCCGGTGGTCAGGCAATCTATGCGTTGTTCAGCCGATGAAGAAATCGATCATCTGGACTGGTGTAAAAAACGGCTGGATGAACTCGGCGGCCACACCAGTTACCTGAATCCGGTCTGGTATCTCGGTTCATTTTCAATAGGCGCCCTGGCGGGCCTGGCCGGTGACAAATGGAGCCTGGGTTTTGTCGCGGAGACAGAACGGCAAGTGGTGGAACACTTGCAAGCGCATTTGCAGAGATTGCCCGAAAAAGACAGGAAAAGTCGGGCGATATTGCAGCAAATGATGGAAGACGAGGCTCGTCACGGTACTGTGGCCATGACCATAGGCGGCATTGAATTGCCGGCAGTGGTGAAGTCCGGGATGCGGCTCTGTTCCAAAGTGATGACCCGGACTGCTTACTGGATCTGAATCAAACTGTTCTAGAAAAGTGAAGCAATAATATAGAAAAACACTATCGCCAGCAGTGCCCCGGCCGGCAGTGTTATGATCCAGGACATAAAGATGGACCCGATCACACGCAGATTTAATGCCGAGATTCCTCTTGCAAAACCGACTCCCAGCACGGCCCCGACCAGGGTATGTGTCGTAGAGATGGGCAAACCTGTCCCGGAAGCCAGAACGACGACGGCGGACGCAGCAAGATTACAACAGAAACCGCGGCTGGGGGTGAGGTCCGTAATACCACTGCCCACAGTAGCGATCACCTTGTGACCATACATCATCAATCCCGCCACGATACCCATGGCACCCAGCAGCAATACCCAGACGGGCACGGGAGATTGCTGACTGACAACACCCTCTGTTGAAACGATACTGACCACTGCTGCAACCGGGCCGATGGCGTTGGCAACATCATTTGAGCCATGGGCAAAGGCCATGGCACAGGCTGTAAATATCATCAATACTCCAAACACCAGTTCCACACTGTGAAAATGATATGCCTTGTTATTTTCCGGGCGCTGCCTGATATTGCGGATCATGAAGGTACCGATCATTGCAACAATAATACCTGTCATGATTGCAATCAGGTAAGATTCAGAAGACGTAAAATCCAGGCCAATGTGCGTAAGACCCTTGAACAGGGTGACGAGTGCAACTATGAACCCGGTTAAAAAGATATATAACGGCACAAAGCGTTTTGCATTTTTGAATGGATCTTTGCTGTTCAGAATCAGCATCTGGACACTTCTGAAAAGCAAATAAGATAATATGCCTGCCAGCAGGGGGGAGATGACCCAACTCATGGCGATTGAACCCACCTTGCCCCATTTCACAGCTTCGACACCGACAACTACGGCTGCAAAGCCGACAATAGCACCGACTATTGAGTGAGTGGTTGATACCGGCAAACCATAACGCGATGCGACTACCAGCCAGATTCCTGCTGCCAGTAATGAGGCCAGCATGCCGTAGACGAGCAGTTCCGGTGTATCCGAGAGTAATGTGGCATCGATCATCCCGTTTCGAATTGTGGACGTAACTTCGCCACCCGCCAGAAATGCCCCGGAAAATTCGAATACTGCCGCGATAATAATTGCCGTTTTAAAGCTTAATGCCCTGGAACCTACCGAGGTAGCCATGGCATTGGCTACATCGTTGGCGCCAATACCCCAGGCCATAAACAGGCCAA
>MGYU01000085.1:4412-7206 GCA_001801885.1 Gammaproteobacteria bacterium RIFCSPLOWO2_12_47_11 | reverse complement strand
GGCATTGGCTACATCGTTGGCGCCAATACCCCAGGCCATAAACAGGCCAAACACAGCCGCCAGCGTGAGCAGTAAGAAAGCGTGTTCCATCAGATTTTTATTGTTGTATTTATTTTGCCAGCATCAGTTGCAGGCGGTTTCCCGTGCTTTGGGCCGCATCAGCAAGATCGCCCGTCCACTCAATGATTTTGTAGAGAAACATGACATCGACCGGCGGCAGGGTACTTTCAATTGCATAAAGATCTGCACGCAGCCTGACCTGGATTTCATCAGTCTCATGTTCGATGGTGTGTAGTTCCTGGATCATGGATTTTACCCGGCTGGCCTCATCGCCACGAAAACCCGTGACCACCAGTTCATCCAGTTCATTGATGGCAACCTGGGCCTGCCGGGTGGCATCAATACAACGGGTGAGGAAGTTCATATAGCTGCCTTTCAATGGTGCCGGGATTGCCATTTTTCTGCCGAGGATCAGGCCGGCAATGTCCTTGGTCTTGTTGGCTATCAGGTCCTGCAGATCCAGGACATCCAGAACATCACGCCGGTCTATGGGCATAAACAGGCTGGTGGGCAGATTCATGCGCAGCTCGTTTTTTATGGCGTCAGAAACATTCTCCAGTTGGGCGATCTGACCTTGAATTCCGGCGGCTTCGTCCCAATCACCAGCAAACACAGCGTCAAAATAGGGTGGCAGCATTTCAACGCAGGCGACTACGCTGTCGATGTGCTTTTGCAGCGGGGTAACCGGTGAATTCCCGAAGATACTTGAAAAATAGCTTGCCCTGGCCATGAGTATAAAGTCTAGGTTCTTTAAACATAAATGAAAAGCTGCCCTTGAAAAAAAACCGGGAATCCCCATTTAAACATTAACCATAAATTAACTTATATCTGGAGGTGTATTATGGCACTGGTACGTTATGAACCCTGGAACCTGCTGGACAAGTTTCAGGAGGAACTGGGCCGTGTTGGCCTGTTGGATCAGTTTCGCAGGGAAGCCGTCGATGGTGATAATTCCAATGTGGTTACCAGTCACTGGCGGCCGTCAGTTGATATCCGTGAGGAAGTGGATCGCTTTGTGATTGAGGCCGATCTGCCGGGTATTGATCCCAAGGATATCGAGATCACGATGGAGCAGGGTATTCTTACCATCAAGGGTGAACGGTCTAGCGAAAAAGATGAAACGCACGAAGGCTACAGACGCGTGGAGCGTGTACGAGGCACTTTCTACCGCCGCTTCAGTTTGCCAGACAGCGCTGATGCTGAACATATCGAAGCGAAAGGCAAAAACGGTGTGCTGGAGATCGTGCTGCCGAAACTTGAAAAAGAACAGCCACGCAAGATCGCAGTTAAAAGCTGATCATATTGTGTTTAACAAGGCGGGGTAATCCCCGCCTTTTTTTGTTTAAACGGAACTGAACTTTTCATGTATATAAAACCCTAAACTGCAGCATTAATCCCTGAAACCACACATAAAGTTATACCATCACACTGGTAAATATTTCTTGGAGAGTTATCTGCATGACGATTAGAAAAACAGGATATTTTCTCGCTTGTATCACTCTGGTATTGATCACGGTCAGTACATTGGGCAGGGCGGCCCTGCCATTAAAAGCAGGAGATAAGGAGCTTCCCAGCCTTGCACCCATGCTGGAAAGCGTGACACCTGCCGTCGTCAATGTCGCTACAGAAGGCCGCATACAGCTGCAACAAAATCCGCTGTTCGCCGATCCGTTTTTCCGGCGCTTTTTCAATGTCCCTGATCAACCCATCGAAAGAAAAACACAGAGCCTGGGATCCGGTGTTATCGTTGATGCAAAACGCGGGCTGGTTTTGACCAACAATCACGTGATTGCCAATGCGGTACAGATCACAGTGACTCTCCGTGACGGGCGCCATCTGGATGCAGAGATTATAGGCACTGATCCCGAAGCTGATGTGGCTGTTATAAAAATACCTGCAGATAAGCTGACTTCGCTCAAAACTGCAGATTCCGATCAATTACGCGTCGGGGATTTTGTCGTCGCAATCGGTAATCCGTTTGGCCTGGGTCAGACCGTAACTTCAGGAATAGTCAGTGCGCTGGGTCGCAGCGGGCTCGGGATAGAAGGGTATGAGGATTTTATCCAGACAGATGCCTCCATTAACCCGGGCAATTCCGGGGGCGCATTGGTAAACCTGAATGGTGAATTGATTGGCATCAATACTGCGATCTTTTCTCAAAACGGGGGCAATATCGGTATTGGATTTGCCATTCCGATTAATATGGCGCTCGATATCATGGAGCAATTACTGGAGACGGGTGAGGTACAACGAGGTTATCTCGGCGTTTATGCGCAGGACCTGAGCCCGGAATTGGCCGAGGCGTTTGGGTTAACCAGACAATCGGGTGCAATTGTTAACCGGGTGTTGGAGAATTCCCCGGCGGAAAAGGCCGGACTCATGACGGGTGATATTGTCACCAAAATAGATGGCAAACCGGTCAGGAATTCGAGTGATGTCAGAAATCAAATTGGCCTGCGGCGCATCGGTGAAAAGGTTATCTTTGACATTTTACGTGATGGTAAAACAATAAATATTGCAGTGGAGATCGTAGCGGGCAAGGAAGATCCGGGTACACCCAGTGCAGTTAATCCACGGCTTGAAGGGATGACCGTTGGTGACATCAAACCGGACCATCCTCTTTATGGCAAGATGGAGGGTGTTGTCATAGCCGGTGTCCAGCGAGGGAGTCCGGCCTGGCGCAGTGGTCTGAGAGAGGGAGATGTGATCACGTCTGTAAATAATGCACCAATCA
>MGYU01000085.1:0-4163 GCA_001801885.1 Gammaproteobacteria bacterium RIFCSPLOWO2_12_47_11 | reverse complement strand
GATCAGGCAGGATATTACTGACAGCCCTGTTTCCATCAATGCGGCGAGTAAAGATATTGATCAGTACCAGGGCAAGCAGGTCCGCTGGGGCGGTACTATAGCCTCTGTCGAGAACAGGAAGGACGATACCTGGATAGAGGTTGTAGGTAAGGAACTTAATTCATGGGGTGAACCGGTATTCTCTGATGAATCCGGTGGGCGTTTTCTGGTAAGGGTAGATGGTTTTCTGGATCCGGCCATTTATAAGGCTGACCGGGGTATTACTGTCTATGGCACGGTCGAAAGCCGTGTGGTAGGGCAGATAGACGATTATTCTTATAACTATCCATTAATCAAGGCGCAGTCACATTATCTATGGAGTGATTATGCTCGCCGCCGTTATTATGTTTATCCCTACTATCCCTACTATCCCTACTACTATCCGTATCGATATGGATTTCATTTTGGATACGGGCATGGATACTATCCCCGGTACAGATTCGGACTGCATCACCATTATTACTGGTAATTAGAACTATTTTGCAATCACAATTACATTATCAGGCCAGGTTTCCGCAATTTCCTTTTTCTGTTCATTGAGCAGATTTTTCAACAAACCCACGTCCACATAGCTGGCCCCATAACTCTTTCCAGAGATCACATTGAAAGGCTGATCCGGTTCACCCAGTTGATTGATGACCAGGCTGGCACCGGTAAAGTCGTTATCTATGGTGAAGGCATGAGTGGTAATAACGGTTTTTAATCCGGCGGCGCGGGCCGCCTTGTTGCCGTTGGTGGAATCTTCAATTGCAATACAAGTTTCCGGCGTGAGTCCAAGTTCCGCTATGGCAAACTGATAGACTACCGGTGATGGTTTTTTATCCTTGACGATATCGCAGGTCACAACAGCATCAAATAGTGACATGGCATCTTTACCCAGATTATGCCGTAACAGGGTTTCCACATTGGATTTTGATGTTGCAGTGGCAATGCCCAGCTTGATACCTTTTTGTTTTGCTTCAGTGATCAGCCGCAACACACCGTTACGCAGTCCTTTATGACCGGCAATCAGGTTATCACGGTATATTTCCGATTTGCGTTGATGCAGCCGTAGTGCAAATTCACGCAGGTTGAAATCACCCTTGACTTTAAAGTCCTGGGCTTTCAGATAGGCAGTAATTCTTTCCCGCCCACCGGATATGGATAACAGATCGGTGTATTCCTGTTCCGACCAGTGGTAACCAAGACCAAATTCGTCAAAAGCGCTGTTAAATGACTGCCGGTGTGTTTCTTCGGTATTGGCGAGGGTGCCGTCAACGTCGAATATGATGGCTTTCAGGGGTTGCATTAAGTTAGAAATGATTTATTAAAACCTCTTTCAGTTTTCATCGCTAGTAATTGAAGTATAACAATATTATTTTTGATGCATAGCAATATTAAGACATTTCGTCCTGATCGTCTACCAATATTGGGACTGAGCGCATGTTTTCGAGTTCCACATTCACATGGCGTATCATGGATTTCCCATCATGCCGGATGATTGCGGTAAGCCTGACACAACATACATTTACTGATCTTTCTGAATTTATTGAGTATTCTTGGGTTTAATCACATACATATCAACTGCATGAACGAATTCACAATTATTGCCGGTATTTTCGGGTTTATCCTCGGGCTGGGGCTGGCATGGATTATCGCCAGAGACAGGCTGGCTGCCGTGACTCAGCTGCTGGAAGACAGGGCGGCACAATTGGACGAATTGAAATCCAGGCTGAAGCAACATGAAGATGCCGATTACCGGGCCAGGATTGCCCAATTAGAAACCCTGCTCGAAAGTGAAAGGCGCTCAATCAGCGAAAAGATAGCACTGCTGGAACAGGCCGAGAAGAATATGACAGCCTCATTCGAAAATCTGGCCAACAGGATTATCGAGGAGAAAAGTAAAAAATTTACCGAACAGAACAGGCTCAACATCGGGGAAGTATTGAATCCCCTGCGCGAACAACTGGGAGATTTCAAAAAGAAAATTGAGGATGTCTATGACAAGGAATCAAAAGACAGGTTGTCTTTGCATCATGAAATCACCAGCCTGAAATCTCTGAATGAACAGATGAGCAGAGAGGCAATTAACCTGACCAAAGCGTTGAAAGGAGACAGTAAAACACGCGGCAACTGGGGCGAAGTCATACTGGAAAGGGTGCTGGAAGATTCCGGTTTGAAAAACGGGCGTGAATATGAAACACAGGGCAGTTTCCGCGATGAAGGTGGAAAATTGTTTTACCCTGATGTGGTCGTGCATTTACCTGACAACAAGGATGTCGTGATTGATTCGAAAGTCTCGCTCAATGCCTATGAGCGTTATTGTTCCATGGAAGATGAAGACGAACGCATACTGGCCTTGAGTGAACATATCGCCTCAATCCGCAATCATGTTTCCGGTTTGCAGGGGAAAAATTATGCAGAACTTGTCAGGGTAAATTCACTCGATATGGTATTGATGTTTGTGCCCATAGAGCCAGCCCTGATGCTGGCCTTCGAGCATGATGAAAATCTTTATCAGGATGCGTTCAGGAAAGGTATTTTGCTGGTCAGTCCCTCAACCCTGACCATGAATCTGCATATTATTCACAATATGTGGCGATATGAATATCAAAACCGCAATGCGCAGCAGATTGCCAAAAGTGCCGGAGATATGTATGAAAAGTTTGTCGGTTTTGTCGAAGCACTGGAAGATGTTGGTGACAAACTGGACAAGGCGCAATCTGCATATCAGACAGCACATAATCGACTGACAGAGGGTAAAGGCAATCTTGTTAAACGGGCTGAGGATATGCGCAAACTGGGCCTGGAAACCAGTAAAAAATTACCCGATGAACTTGTTAATAATATGCTGGAAGAAAAAATAATTCCGGTATTGGACAAGGATGATAAATAAAAGTATCAAGGGCAGGGGTACTGCCAGTGCTGTTGATCCGCGTTATCCGGATAGTACAAGAAACAACATCGATGACGGTTGGGATTTGCCGGAAGAGGATCATCGCATACAGACCACAGTGACAGTGGAAAAACCGATGACCATCATCAGCCATAACAAGTCACCGGATATTCCTTTCGAATCCTCGATTAATCCCTATCGAGGCTGCGAGCATGGATGTATTTATTGTTATGCTCGTCCCACCCATGCCTACATGGATCTTTCGCTGGGGATTGATTTTGAAACAAAACTCTTTGCCAAACCGGATGCGGCGAAATTACTGAAAGCCGAAATCAGCAAGCCTGGTTACCGTTGCACACCAATTGCACTGGGTACTAATATCGATCTCTATCAACCGATGAAACGTCACTGGAAGATCACACGTCAGACCATTGCAACACTGCATGAACATGATCATCCACTTACCATCGTCATCAAATCATGGCCGGTTGAACGTGATAACGATCTGCTGGCTGCTATGGCGAATAAAAACCTAGTGCATGTTTTCATTTCTGTTTAGATCGTTTACCGGAACTTGGTAGACTCAGACATTATCGCGCAATGCACTGCATAATCCCCTGATTGCCGCTACGAGTCCGGCGCCCGGATTTCGTAACCGCGTGGTACCGAAGATCTGTTCCACGAAGGCCAGAATCACCTGCAATTTCCAGAGACTGATACCCATACGCACATTGTTGCGCGGCCATCTGTATGGATTATTGATCTAGGTCAAGTAAAAACCGCGTGATTTCTTCTAAGCTTTGATACGAAAGAAGAAGCACTTGGTCCGCCGGTAATCAGACGGTCAGGAGGCTGTAGTTGAGGAGGTAACTATGAAATTATCGCGGCGGCATTTCCTGGCAATGGCAAGTGCAGTGGGCATGGGTTCGCTGCTCAACCCGTACGAGCTCTTCGCAGAATACAAGCATCTTGGTCCAGTATCAGTTACCAATCCGCTCGCCGATTATCCCAATCGTGACTGGGAGCGGCTGTACCGGGACATCTTCCGCCACGACAAGACCTTCGTGTTCATGTGTTGCCCGAACGATACGCATAATTGCCTGCTGAACGCGTTTGCAAAGAACAATGTCGTAGTGCGCATCGAGCCGACCTACGGTTACGGCAAGGCAACCGACCTCTACGGCAACAAGGCGAGCCATCGCTGGGATCCGCGCTGTTGCCAGAAGGGACTGGTGCTGGCGCGACGTTT